>DATNQB010000088.1 GCA_036702875.1 Oculatellaceae cyanobacterium
TTGATGCTGCTTAAATATATAAGTTATTAATCAATTACCAATAAAAATTACTATTAAATATTAATACTTGATTTTATGGCAGTCAGCAAAAAAATAATGCTCAAATGTTGAGTGATAATTTTAGAAAATGAAACAGCCCTGGGTTTAAACCGGAGGCTAATAGCTAAAGTCGGTTTAAACCGACTTAGGCTATTAGCCAGGGACTTGAGTCCCTGGCGGGATAACAGCGCAGTGAGAGTAATGACAAGCCCTCAAGGGTGTGGCTACAAAAACAAAGCCCGCCTGCGCGGGCTACTTTTATTTCTAGCCTGCTAGGGTAGGCTTGCTATTGATTAATTTGTAATCTTGATTAACTTTGATAGGGTGCTAATGTTATCAAACTCAAAATCAGCCAATAGTTGTAAAGACTGATGAGCCAACAAAAAGTTAAAAGCTTGGAAGGTGTTGTTTCTAATACAAGCTACCTAACAGGTTTCTATTAGGATTTATTATCTCTCTGAAAAGTTATTTATTTTACTTGCTCAACCTCTATCTGAGGCGAGTTGTTATTAGTCATTTTCCCATTCTTCTTGCCCCATCAAATCGCCGACGCGATCGCGTAGCAAGAAGTTACAGCGTTCTAGTTCACATTCTACACAAACCCACTCACGGGCTGGGATGTACTGACAGAGGACATAAATTGGTTGTTGGCGACTGATAACACCTTTGTCTACCAGTTGGCGTGCCTCGTCTTTAATTACTTCTATGGAATATCGAAGAGAAGTATTAGATTGGATTGTGTTAATACTCATAATTATTTTTTCCCGGATTAACTTAGCCGTTACGATTTATCTTAAACCAATAATCGGTAGCTGGAAAAGAAATTTACTTCAGTATACATAGTTACAAACTGATCACTATCTTAGATAACAATTACAAAAGTCAGGGAACCTTGATATATAATCAAGTCTGCCTTATTGACGATGACAACGGCGATCAACCATTGCAATATGCAAAAAGCATATTTTTCAAAGTCTATGGGCAGATAATCAGTAGGTAAATGTAAAGTTAAGAAAAGAAAAAATTACTTAAGTAACAATTGTTTAATTACAAAGTTTTATGAATTAAATAAAGTTTTTAAAACAATTGCTTGAGCGGCTGGCATCTGTCCATAAGAAAAAATGCAAGGAGTATCGCTAGAAAGTTTGGGTAATAACTGCTGGTAGGCGTAGGGGCTACCGTAAATTAACAAAGCTTGCAGTTGATTTGTAGCTAAAAGTTTTTGCAGCACTTCTTCTGCGATTCGCGTCATCCCAGCGCTACCTCGGAAGGGATTACCACGAATAAATAGCTGTAGCAAGGTGGGAGTATCTGAGGACTCAGCTAAGGCGGTCTGAGAATCAAGCAGTTGTAGTTGATATCCTTGTTGTAGGGGAATTGCGATCGCAGGTGCTTGTTTGCCTAAATAATCTGTAGACAAAATATCATCAACCACAATCAAGTTGCGTTTGCTAGTTGCTTGATTTGCTAATTGTTGTAGAGGTACTGCGCCACTAATGATCTGGGACTCTCTTAAAATAGTGTCGGCAGTGCTTAAAGCTGTTGGTTGAGCAAGTTGATAAACATTTGTGGAAAACTCATTTACTCCCCTCCCTGTTGACGGGGAGGGGTTGGGGGTGGGGTTCCCTGCTTCGGTAGAAAATAACTTTTGCTTGGCTTTCCAAATACGTTCAACAGAAGCACGAATTCTTTCAGCAGAAATTCTTCCAGATGCAACTGCATCACATACTGCCTTGATTGCGCCTGGTGGATCAACTGGCATCAAGATAATATCAGCACCAGCTTCAACTGCCATCACAGGGGCTTCATTTGCACCATAAGTATTAGCAATTGCGCCCATAACTAGGGCATCGGTGACGATTAAACCTTCAAATCCTAAATTTTGGCGGAGTTCTTGAGTTAAAATCCTCTTGGATAGCGTGGCGGGTTTGTCTGCATCCCAAGCTGGAATTAACAAATGTGCGCTCATTACGGCATCTACACCAGATGCGATCGCAGCTTTAAATGATGGTAGTTCAATTTCTGCTAATCTTTCTGGTGAGTGCGGTAAGACAGGTAAATGTAAATGGGAATCAACAGCCGTATCGCCGTGACCAGGAAAATGCTTTGCTGTGGTTAAAACTGGGTATTTTTGAGCGCCTTGAATAAAAGCAGTTGCTAACTGACTGACAACAGAAGGATTTTCACCAAAAGCGCGGACATTGATCACTGGGTTAACAGGATTATTATTGACATCAACTATAGGAGCCAATACCCAGTTAATCCCAATTGCTAATGCTTCCGCAGCAGTGATTTCTCCCATCTGTGCGGCGTACTTTTGGGCTGTTTCGGGATTTTGAACAGAAATAGCACTTAGTGCCATTGGTGGCGGGAACCAAGTTGCGCCAGTAAACCTTTGACCAACACCTTCTTCGATATCGGCAGCAATTACTAAAGGAATTTTCGCCCAACTTTGGAGTTGTTGCGATCGCAGCGCCAATTCCCCAGCACTACCTCCCATCAAAATCACACCACCCACACCCAGGTTTTCTACCCAGTGTTGTAGCGTTGCTGCTGGTGGTTCCCATTCTGGATACTGAATCTGGTGGTCGAATAGGTAGCCAGATGCCCGTACTACAACCATTTGGGCTACCTGTTCTTCTAGAGAAAGCGTATCTATTTCAGACAGGGATAGTGTTGGTCTAGTTACTGATATCAAAACGTTTACTCTTCCTCAGCCGAAACAACATCATCGCCTTCACTCTGATCGCGATCGTGATCAGGGCGGTCTTGACTAATTTTGTTGAGCAGCGATAATACGCGATTACCTCGTTCTATAGAACGATCTTCTAGAAAGATTACCTCTGGTGTCCGACGCAAGCGCACTCGATGACCGAGTTCACTGCGGACATATCCAGTTGCAGCCTTCAAGCCAGCCATTGTTTCCGCCTTGGCTTCATCTGTTCCATAGATACTGACAAAGATTTTAGCGTGTTGCAGGTCGCCCGATACGTCTACATCTGTGACGCTGACCATTCCTGCGCCCACACGATCATCTTTGATATCTTGGATCAGCATTTGCCCAATTTCGCGCTTAATTTGTTCAGCAACGCGAGATACACGACGATCTGTAGCCATAATTCAGCCTCCTTTTAGGTGGAGTATAGGCGATACTTCTACCTATGCTACTAAATCGGAGCTAAACCCAGCATGGCACGGAGGGTAAAAGCTAGAAAAGTCAGCCCAGCGATTAAGAATATCATCAGTGCGATCGCTGTTACTGGGCGTTCTAATAAAGGTTTCAACCATCCAAAGGTGAAAAAGAATACACCCAGCAGCATTGTTATAAAGAAGCGGGGATAACGAGAGATGTTTTCCCAAAATCCATCAAAAGTTGCAAACATCGATAATCAATTATCAATTAACAATTAACAATTATCAGTTAATCAGGGGTATTTTGGCATCTCTTACTTCTCACCCTTTACTTGCAAGCATGATGATCGAGTCAGTAATTACAGCAAAATTTTGGATATTAACTGGTGGTGGGCTTTTTTCGGGAATTCTTGCGGGAATTTTAGGAATTGGTGGCGGGACAGTTTTAGTTCCTTTATTAGTTACCCTGGGCTATTCACCTGTTAAAGCTGTAGCAACTAGCAGTCTAGCGATTTTGATTACAGCGACTTCTGGGACTGTACAAAACTGGCGGATGGGTTATATTAATGCCCAGAAAGTTATCTATCTAGGAATACCCGCAATTTTCACGGCTCAAGTTGGTGCTTATTTAGCTAGTAGAGTAGTATCTTATTTATTACTAACTACATTTGGTTTGTTGTTGCTGCTAAATATTTATTTAGTAGAACTTCGGAAACGCATTATAGCTAAGGAAGAAAGCGTTAATCGTCAAGAATTTAATCCTGTGGTATCCAGAATTGGTACAGGTGGCGCGGCTGGATTACTTGCAGGATTTTTTGGTGTTGGTGGTGGTGTGATTATGGTTCCGCTACAAATGTTACTACTAGCAGAACCGATTAAGGTAGCGATTCAAACAAGTCTTGGTGTAATTATAATTACTGCAATTTCTGCGTGTGTGGGACACGCTTTAATGGGTAATGTGTTATTGCTTGAAGGTATAGTTTTGGGTGCTGGGGGTTTATTAGGCGCTCAATTTGGTACTCGTTATTTACCTAAGTTATCGGATCAAACTGTAAGTTTGACTTTTAGGACTATGTTAGGGATTTTATCTATTTATATGTTTTGGCAGGCTTGGAGAAGTTTTTAGGATTGACTTGTTGCAAAAATAGGTTTTAGATAATTAACCGCAGATGCACGCAGATAAACGCAGATGGTATACAAGGTTTATCGGCTTTAGGCAGATATTTGATGAGCAAGATGTATGTAAAGATTTAAGCTAAAATTATATTAGTCCTTAATGATTATTTTTAATTAATTATGTGTGGCAGATTTACACTTACTCAATCAGCAGAGATAATTACTAAAGCTTTTGATTTAGGGGATATTCCGCCTTTTAAACCTCGTTATAATATTGCGCCTACTCAAGCAATAGCAACAATTTTAATTAAGCCAGATGATACACAAAGGCAGTTGCAAATGTTGCATTGGGGGTTAATTCCCAGTTGGGCAAAGGATGTCAAAATGGGGGTTAAGTTAATTAATGCTAGGGCGGAAACATTAACCGAAAAACCATCTTTTCGGACAGCTTTTAAAAAAAGGCGTTGTTTAATAATTGCTGATGGCTTTTATGAGTGGCAGCAGCAAGATGGGAAAAAACAGCCGTTTTATTTTCAGTTACAAGATCGACAACCGTTTGCTTTTGCTGGGTTGTGGGAGCATTGGGAAGGCGAGGGAGAAGTAATTGAGTCTTGCACTATTTTAACAACTGAAGCTAATCAAGTTATGCAGCCTATTCATGGACGGATGCCTGTTATTCTTGATTCAAAAGATTATGATTTGTGGTTAGATCCAACTGTGCAAAAGTCAGATTTGTTACAATCTTTGTTGCTTCCTTATTCCGCAGAGGAAATGACAGCGTATCCAGTTAGTACGCGAGTTAATAAACCCATGAATGATAGTCCAGAGTGTATTCAAGAATTAGTTGCAGAGTAAGAATTTATTAGAGCAAATCTTGAAAAAACAGATTCATCTATTTGACGACATAAATATTGTATTAAAAATTAACATAATCCTGCCATCACTTCTCACCAGAGACAGAGTTAGTCTCTAGGCTAGAGACTAAACATAGAGATATAAGCCAAGGTAAATCTCAGATAATATTCGCTGGCTACACGCAGTTTTATATTGGCGTGGGTTTAATACTTTTTGAGGTAAATATGATGATGCTGAATTTTTACAGTCAGCTATTGGGTGTTGCAAATACACCTGTAGCTAAACAAGTTAACATTCCTGAAAATATGCTGACTTTATTTTCGCCATCACAATTTTTTGTAGCATTAATTGCGGGTGTCTTAATGGCATTCGCGTTTCAATTTTTGTTAACAAATTTATCCATTGCTGTTGGTATTTCATCTGATGGGGATGTCATAGATACTGATGTCGATGATGATCAACCTGTAGCATGGTCTAAGGCAATTCGCAAAGTTGAAGGTATCATCGGAGTTTGGACTTTATTTACGATCAATATTGCTTTATTTACGGCTGCTTTTCTAGCTGTGAAATTAAGTTTAATTGGTAGTCCAGGCTTAGGTGCAATTGTTGGTGTAGTTATTTGGTCGGTTTTCTTCTTGCTACTTGTGTGGTTGAGTTCAAGTGCAGTTGGTTCCTTATTTGGTTCTGTAGTTAATACTGCAACTTCTGGTATGCAAGGGGTGATGTCTACAGCAGCTACAGCTTTGGGTGGTAGTGCTGTAAATAAACAAATTGTAAATACTGTAGAAGCATCTGTTGCAGCAGTACGCCGTGAGTTAGGTTCTGCGGTAGATCCTGAAAGTATTCGGGAAACATTAGATGGTTATGTGCAAAATCTACAAGCGCCACAATTAAATTTGTCAGAAATTCGGAGTAATTTTGATAAGTTACTTAATGATCAACAGGTACAATCTTTAGCTAGTAGTGCGATCGCAGGTAACATCAACCGTCAAACTTTTGTAGATTTAGTCAGCAGTCGCAGCGATTTATCTAAGCAAGATATTCAAGGAATTGCCGATCAATTAGAAGCTGCATGGAATAATGTAGTTAAGCAGCAACCACAACAAATAATTGATCGAGGTCGTGATGCTGTAACTTCTGGTAGCGAAGGTAAGCAGTTAGATGAATCTCTCTACCAAGGGGAAAGTAGTCAGCAACCTGGAATGATGGAAAAGGTGATGCAAGCTGGTACTACTGCGCTGGTAGGTGCAACGCTGAATCGACTTAATCTATCAAATTTAGATGTTAATCAAGTATCAGGTCAACTACAACAGCTTGCAGGACAAGCTTCTGATCAAGTACAAAAACTTGGTAGTCAAGTTGGAGATAAGCTACCTGGGTTAGATAATGCGATCGCAAAAGATGTAGAAAACTATATCCTCAATACTCAACCTTGGCATTTAAACCGAGAAACGATCAAGCAAGAATTTAAGGATGTTATCTACGATGCTGAAGCATCAGCAGGGTTTGTTCGTCCGCTATTAGAACAAATCAACCGCGAAAGTTTTGTACAGTTTTTAAATAAGCGGGGTGATTTTTCAGAAGAAAGGGTAGCAGAAATTGCAGATCAGCTTGAAGAGATCTGCACAGAAGTTTTGGAAACTGTAAAGAGTAGTGAATCTCAAGAACAATCGCAAGATCTCCGCAGTCGTGTAGAAGATTATCTGCGTTCAACTGGAAAAGAAGAATTAAACCCAGAAGGTATTGAACGCGATTTTACAAAACTGCTAGAAGATCCCCAAGCAGGCGTGGAGGCGTTGCAGAGTCGCTTCTCACAATTTGATCGTGATAGCTTGGTGCAAATGTTGTCGCAACGGGGAGATTTTAGCCAAGAGGAAGCAGATCAAATTGTTGGTAACTTGGAAAGTACGCGCGATCGCATTTTATCCCAAGCGCAAGAACTCCAAGATCAAGCTAAATCCCAAGTTGAACAGGTATTCAGCAAAGTAGAAGATTATCTGCGGAATACTAATAAGGATGAATTAAATCCTGATGCAATCAAGCAAGATTTACAAACTTTAGTTGAAGATCCCAAAGCAGGATTGCAAGCATTACGGGAACGGTTATCTCACTTTGACCGTGATACACTAACGCAACTACTGACAGCACGCGGCGATTTGAGTGAAGATCAAATTAATCAATTTATCGATCAATTTGGTTCAGTACGAGATAACATTCTAAATGCACCGCAAAAAGTAGCGGATACAGCTAAGGAACAATATGAGCAATTAATTAGCAAGATTTCTGAATATCTAGGGAATACTAATTTAGAAGAATTAGATCCTGATGGTATTAAACAGGATTTAACAACCCTACTGCAAGATCCGAAACAAGGTGCATCAGCACTAAGACAACGACTCTCGCAAGTTGATCGGGAAACTTTGGTTAAGTTACTTTCTCAACGGGAAGACTTAAGTGAAGAGAAAGTTAATCAAATTATCGATCAGGTGCAAGATTCCATCAATAGTATTGTGAAAGCACCCCGACGGTTAGCAAGTCGCACTAAGGAAACGGTAAAAGATTTCAGTGCGAATTTAGAAAGTTATCTGCGGAATACTAACAAGGATGAATTAAATCCTGATAGTATTAAACGCGATTTGCAACTACTGATTAATGATCCAAAATCAGGGGTACAAAGTATAGGCGATCGCCTTTCCCAATTTAACCGCGACACCTTAATTGCATTATTATCGCAACGGGAAGATATTTCCGAAGAAGAAGCTAACCGCATCGCCGATCAAATCATTTCTGGACGTGATTCTTTATTAGAACAAGTCCACAAAGTTCAAGACACGATGCAATCAGTAATGGATGGCACTTTTGGTAAAATTCGCAATTACCTTAACTCCTTGAACCGTCCAGAACTAAATTATGAAGGAATTAAGCACGACTTCCGCAAAGTGTTTGACGATCCAGAAGCAGGATTTGATGCTTTGAAAGAACGGCTATCCCAATTTGATCGTGATAGTTTGGTGGCTGTTTTGAGTTCTCGTCAAGATATTTCTGAGGAGGATGCTAACCGCATTATCAATCAAATTGAAGATGCGCGTGATAGTGTACTGAAACGTGCGGAAAGGCTGCAAGAAACAGCGAAAAAACGCATCAAAGAAATCAAACATCAGGCTAAAAAGCAAGGTGAAGAAGCACGAAAAGCTGCTGCAACTGCTGCTTGGTGGTTATTTGGGACAGCGACAACTTCTTTAATTACGGCTGCACTTGCGGGTGCGATCGCGGTTGGTGGTTTTAACCTACTTGGTTAAAGGTTTAGTTAACAATTAAATAATTACAATAGGCTGACGAAAGTTAGCCTATTTTTTTTAAGATTACCCCACCTCAGCCCTCCCCTTATAAAGGGGAGGGCTGGGCTGGGGTAATCTTAAAACAGTTGTATAAAAAATACTTCAAATATGACCCAACTTTATAACAAAACCTCCGAAAAAGCGAAACGGCAAATTCTCCGTAAAAATATGCCTAAAGCTGAAGAGATTATGTGGTCAAAACTGAGAGGGAAACAAATAGAGGGTTGTAAGTTCCGTAGGCAATATAGCGTTGATAAGTTTGTCTTAGATTTTTATTGTGTTGAATTAAAATTAGCTCTAGAAATTGATGGTGACAGCCATTATCTAGATGGTGCTGAAGAATATGATCGAGAAAGACAACTATTTATTGAGTCGGTTGGGATTAAATTCTTACGTTTTAATAATAATGACGTATACGAAAATTTACCTAGTGTTTTAGAGGTGATAGCAAATAAAATTCAGCAATTAAAACAAGATGGGGCATAAATCTCAAATCTTACTTTACTCCCTCCCCTTTATAAGGGGAGGGTTGGGGTGGGGTAATTCTGTCGTGTAAAAAATTCAGTGCTATTCAGCAATTTAGGATCTCTTACTTCAGCAATTTTACTGATTTAGCCATAAACATGAAAATGCTAACTTGTTAACTATCTAGCTATATCAAACTTTCTTTACTGAAAGCTGCATCTATGAAATTACTCAAAAACGCTCAAGTTGCGTCTACTTTAACAGCGTTAACTATACTAGGACTTGCGACTTCGGGGCTAGCCAAGTCTACATCTGGCGGAGGCGGTTCAAGTAAAACTTATTCTATTACAGACCTCGGTACTAATACATATACCCAAATCAACGATCCAGGTCAAATTATAGGTACAACCATTACTACAAGCGGTTCCTCAAACACAATTATTTTAAGCAAAGGTCAAATTACTACAATTGGCTCTGCTTCCAATCTTTCCGCTAATAGTATTAATAATCAGGGTCAAGTAGTTGGTGCATTAAACCCCAGTAGCGGTGGGTCAAGTCATGCCTTTGTCTGGAGTAAGGGAAGTACTACTGATTTAGGAACTTTAGGGAATAATTTTGCCATTGCTAAAGCGATCAATAATTCTGGTCAAATTTCCGGTTTATTAGGTTCTGGTGATGGCAACAGTACAGGTTTTGTTTGTAAAATTAACAACTGTTCTGGCACTTTGATTAAAATTAGTCAGCCAGGTGGTACTTTCAATAGTTATGATATTAACGATGGTGGTACTGTAGCTGGGTCTGCTACTGCTAGTAATTTGAGTTTGCACGCCTATATCTGGAACAAAGGTACTAAGACTGATTTAGGCACGCTGGGTGGTTCCAGCAGTGAAGCTTTAAGTATTAACAATGGGGGTGCTGCGGTAGGTTATTCTTACGTTGCCAGTGGTGGCTATCACGCCTTTATCTGGGAAAAAGGCAAGATGACTGACTTGGGTAGCATCAACATAGAGGGCATTCAAAACCCACAAAGTAAAGCTTTTGCAATTAATAATAGCGGTCAAGTAGTTGGCAGTATTGGCAGCGTCGTGCCTAATGTGTCTAATCACGCTTTTATCTGGCGAAAAGGCAAGATGACTGACCTTAATAGCTTAATTCCTGCTAACTCTGGATGGACGCTGCAATCTGCAACTGCTATTAGCAACTCTGGAAAAATTTTGGGGACAGGGTTAATTAATGGTGAAACCCATAGTTTCTTGCTAACGCCACTAGATTCTGATGATACTAACGAGTAGGCATTGATGTGAATTAAATGATTAAAATAGGCTGACGAAAGTTAGCCTATTTTTTCTAGGTTTAGTAGCAAAAATTTTTGAAAAAGTCAGGAGATATATAAAGTGCGATCGCCTATTTAGATCACCTTAATGTTAAATCACTTTTTTCCCCACAAATATTAAACCTGTACTTACAGTACCCCCTACAACCATGCCCAGGGGAACAGAGAAGTTAGAATTAGATACTTGAACAGATTCGGGTTTTGGTTGCAATACAGAAAAAGCTGATTCTACCAATATTTTATGAGCCGCTGTTGTCGGGTGAACGCCGTCCCAAAATAAATATTCATTGGGATTAGCACATATACGGCTTCGACTTATGCAGGATTGAGTAACATTCTTAAAGCCAAATTTTTTGGGATTACTGATTGCTTGTTTATACAGAGAATTGACATCAATATATTTAATATTAATGTCAGATCTCAGTTGCGGGCGCAAATTATTGAGAGACTTGACTAATCCAGAGTTATGCTTGTTAGTTACATCGGTAAGCAATACAGAGTACTGACTATTACGGGTTCCCGGAAGGTTCCCTAAATCTGGTAGGTTAACTACTGCAATATTTTTAGCACCAGCAGCAGATAACGATTTGACAGCTAATGTTAAATTATTGATTGGTGTAGTTGAATCAGTAGCGCCACGAAAGTAATCATTAGCACCCGCCCAAATAATATATAAAGCCTTTGGATTAGCAGAGGAATGATTTGATCTAAAACGCTTAATTTGTGTCAGTAATCCTAGAGGTGCTTGTGTAGAATTGCCTGTAGTAGCCCCACCATAAGCAAAATCGTTGTTTTTATTTACGGTTAATTTCAACTTGGATGCTAGATAATCTACCCAAACTAAGCCATTAGAATAACGACCTTTATAGTAGAGTGGGCTTGGGGGGCTATATCCTTGTGTAGCCTGAGACATATTACCAATATCCGAAAGGCTGTCACCAAAAACATAAATTTCATTAAAATTCTGTGCGACAGTTTTAGCCCGATAAGCATCAATTGTTAGAGTATTAGCCAAAAATGCTGTTAGGCTGATAGCTGTTCCGGCGGTAGCTATCAACAATTTTTTTATCAACATATTAAAAAACTTTTATTTGCGATCGCAGGGCTTGCTTTTCCCTTGTAGCAAATTTTCGTATTTGATGACTTGACTATTATTAATTTCACATTAATCGCCCTATCTGGGTTTTACCTCTCCCCATCATTAAGTTTTCACCTAGTATTTACGCTAAAACTTACCTCTGGTAACAGCTTTGGTCTAACTTAGAATAAGCCTCTAGACTTGGTTAACTCGCTTATTTGAGATAACCAGAGCATTAGAGGTAAAATCAGATATTTTTGCCGAAATATGGTTCAATACTCTCTTGCTCAAAGCCCAGAAGTCATTTTGACTGTCTCAGGCAAAGATTCAGCCAAAGCCCGTGAGAAAGCAATGGATCAATTGATGGAACTCATGGATGCCGGCAAATTACCTACTAATCTCGCAGATGGCTTTAGCGCTCAACAGCTAATTGAGGTGAAAGAATTGGAAATTGATACTGCTAACGATGAGGATGCTATTACTCAAGCTGTACAAGTTCTGAGCAACCTCGCAACACTCAAGCTAAAGGTGCAAGAGTCACGTGCTGAAGCTCTCAAAGTACGCGCTCAAGTAGATATTCTATTTTCAGATCAGCAAGTAAGTGAGGAGGAAATTGCTCGTCTCAAGGAAGGCTTTAAAGTACTCAAAAGCTTTGCTCAGGCTAATATCCGTTACCACGAAGCTCGATCTAAAGCAGAACAAGCCCGTGCTGTACTCGATCAAGCCTTAAAATCTCCAGAAGCCTAACAATTAACAATTATCAATGACCAATGACCAGTTAACTTTCAACTGTCAACTGTTAACTGGTAACTGTTTATTTTTTTTGCATTCAAGGAAAAATTTAGATGTCATCGCCCCCAAAAATAATTGTTGTGGCTAATGGCAAAGGTGGAGTTGGTAAAACCACATCAGTCATGGCATTATCGGGTATTTATGCAGAGAAATACAAAGTTTTAACTGTAGATGCAGATCCTCAAGGCAGTTGTGCTTGGTGGTTTGAACGCAGCGATCAAGGATTGAGCTTTGATTTAGCCAAAGAAACAGATCCAAAACTTTTAGGTGGTTTACGAACAATTGAAGGGTACGATTTAGTAGTAATAGATACGCCTCCGGCGCTACGCTCTGAAACTTTAGCAGCAGTGATTGCGATCGCAGATTATCTGGTTTTGCCCACACCTCCAGCACCAATGGATCTAGCTGCACTTATTGAGACAGTACAGCAAGCAGTAATGCCTACAGGAATTGCTCATCGAGTGCTTTTAACCAAGGTAGATTCCCGCAGCTTGGGGGAAGCATTGGAGGCGCAAAATACCCTGATGGATTTAGGTATCCAAGCTTGCAATGCTTTTGTACGTGCCTACAAAGCTCACGAACGAGCCGCCCTTGACGGAGTACCGATTACTCAATGGCGAGGCAAGAATGCTAAAGAAGCTGAAGCAGACTACCGCCGTGTGGCTAATGAAATACAGCGTGATTGGAGGAAATAATGGCTAGAAAAAAACTCTCTGATATGATTCAGCAAGAGGTGCAAAAATCACCAGATGCTAATGCTGAATCTGTAATTGAAGTGAAAGCAGAGAAAGTTGTAGAACCAAAAGCTGAAACTGTAGAAGCATTACCCGATGACAAATCTAATCACGAAGCTACTTTAAAAGCAACTGTAGCAGACTTAGAAGCAGCTTTGGCACAAGCTAAAGAAAACGAAGCGAATTTACAGCAGCAAATTTCTAGTTTGAAATCAGATTTAGATCAGCAAAAAAGTTTAGTAAATAAGGTAAAACAAGATTTAGATAAAGCTAACTCGCTAAAAAAAGAGCTTGAAGAAACAAAGCAAGCAGCCTTGAAACTTGCTGAAGCTAACTCAACTCTGATTGCAGAAATGAATGCTTTGAAAAATAACAAGGGAAATCCTAAAGCAGAAATGACTGCATTGAAACCTGTGAAGGAAAATCCTAAAGCAGAAATGAAAGCCTTGGCAACTGTAAAGGAAAATCCTAAAGCAGGAATGAATGCCTTGGCAACTGTGAAGGAAAATCCTAAACCGGAAAACTCCCAAAGACGACCATTCAGAGAATTAGACAGACATTTTCCTAAGTTTGTTGAGACAAAGAAAGCTGAATCTAGTGATTTTGCTTCTAATAGTTGGTTTGATTAAAAACTAATTATTTTGAGCAGATAATCATCATTTATAGCAGTCAGCAGTCAGCTTAGGCTTCGCCACGGCGCAGAGCGCCTACAGCAATCAGCTTTTTTCAAAGCCAATGTTCCCAAGGCTTTCAGAATAAATTTTGTCCTAACTGCCTTGGCGGTTGCTATATATAGCAGTCAGCGTTCAGCTTAGGCTAAAGTCTGACGGCATGGACTCTCCTGTTGCGAAATCTAAAACTTAAGTAGTTCATTAAAAAACCTCAACCCAAAATTATGCCCTCTACCCGTTAACGGGTAGAGGGTTTTAGATTTTAGCAAGAATTAGCAGATTACAAATTGCTTAATTAAGCAGGTTTTGCTTGCGCTCTTTTTTGAAGCAGGTGAATAATTTCAGCTTTTTCAATAAGTCCTACTAACACGCCGTTTCTACGAATCACAGGTAGTGAAGATAGTTTTTGTTGTTCTAGCAGTGTGATTACTTCCAGCAGAGATTGCTCAGATTGCACTGTTGTTTGCGGTTGGTACGGTTGCATCAGTTCTCGCACCTGAGTTTCACTCCAATGGGAAGTAGAGATGGTTTTAAGATCGTCAACTGCGATCGCACCTATTAATTGTCCATCATCATCAGTAACTAAGAACCTTTCCCGATCAGGTTTGCCAATAATGTACTCGTTAGCCAATTCTCGCAGAGATATATCAGCCGTGATAATTGGACTATTTGGCGTGATGGCATCTTCAGCTTTGATTTCTGCTAGTTGTGCCTGAACTTTGGCAGTGCGAGTCGCTAAACCAGCATTTTGCAGCAAAAACCAACCGATTAACAGACCCCAGATGTTAGCAAAGCTACCAAATAGCAGTATAGGCAACAAGCTAGAGATAATAGCTATCCAACCAACAACTTGACCTGCGCGACCAGCAAAGATTACACCTTTATAAGGATTGCCAGTAATCTTCCAAACCAGCGCTTTGAGGATATTGCCACCATCTAGAGGTAAACCAGGAATTAAGTTAAACAGTGCTAAAGCTAAATTAATTGAAGCTACCAGTCCAACAACTGCTGCCAAAGCCCCCGAAATGCCTGTATTTAAATTAATTGCAGTTAATAAACCGAATAGTACCAAGCTTACCATTGGGCCTGCGATCGCTACCCAAAATGCTTCTCCTGGGGTTTTAGACTCTTTCTCTAAATTTGCTAAACCACCAAATAGAAACAAACTGATTGATTTAACTGCAATTCCTTGACGAATCGCTACTAAGCTATGTCCCAATTCATGCGCCAACACCGAGGCAAACAATAACAGTCCGACTACTAATCCTAGTAGCAAGGGTAATCCTGACCCTAATCCTGGGAATTGAGCGCCTAAATCGCTGCCATAGCTCCAAGCTACCAACGTTAGGACAAAAAACCAAGATGGATGCACATAAAAGGGAATGCCAAAAAGATTGCCGACGCGAATGGTACCGTTCATGCGGACTACCTCTAATTTCTGCTGAGAGAGGTAATGTTTCTCTCTCTTTATCCACAGTAACGAAATGTAACGAGACTTTTAATCTTTCTCCTACAGTGGTATCCGTCCGCTAAGGTTCGGTTTTAGGATATCAGAAGCAGTGGTGGCATTTGATTTGTGGAGGGATAATAGAATCAACACTGCTCAGTGATAGACAATCCTTATGGCATATCCTTGGGCAGAAATACTTTTAGTTATGCTGCAAGGCTAGATTATGCCAATATCAGAAACCCAAATTAGCCGTTCTTATAATCAAGAAGATATTCAGCAAATTTTACACTTAGCGATCGCGCGTCAAGTTCATGAGGCAGAATTTACCCATGAGCAGTTAGTAGAAATTGCTACAGAATTAGATATTTCCCCAGAATCTCTGCAACTAGCAGAGCAAGAATGGCAATCTAAACAGGGAGAATTACGCCATCGGCAAGATTTTAATACTTATCGCCGTCATAAATTACAGCAGCACTTCGGTAAGTATGCGATCGCTAATACTTTCTTAATTGTCCTAAACTTTCTTAGTGCTGGCACACTTTCTTGGTCGCTCAACATCTTATTATTGTGGGGGCTATGGCTAGGCTTAAAAACCTGGAATACCTATCAAGTGCATGGCGAAGATTACGAAAAAGCTTTTCAACAGTGGCATCGCCAGAAAAAATTTAAACAATCTATTAACACATTATTTAATAGATTACTAAATGCTTAATAAATCTTCTTAAGCCACCTCACAACCTCTCGTTCCCATGTTCAACCTGGGAACGAACCCTTGAGGCTCTGCCTCCTGCTAACTATTGGTGCAAGATGTCAGTAAATGTAATTATAGCTGTATCCAGGTATGTTATGGCATTTTAGATTGCTGAAACCCTTGGTAATAAATGCTTTTATAGCAATATAAAGAGGTTGAGGAGTGTTTCACTTTAACAGACTTTTGAGAATATCTAACAATTGATTCAAGAATATTCCCACACCGATATTTAATAATATAAATCCCCGTAACGACTGGTTAATCATCTGGCGACTCAAGCCCCATCGGTGACAATTATCAGCAATAAAATTATGACATCTCGCTATTATTTTGATAATAATATGATTGACAATTAGTAAGTAAAGTATCAAAAAAAAAGCATAAATTACTGCAATTATAGATAGTATCAATTGTCTATTATTATGATCGATACAGCTTGGATGATAATTATGACATTCACCAGGATTTATTATTAAAGTTAATATTTGTCCAAAAATAAAAATAATTTTACCTAGAAGGATAGAAAAGCTACATAGGGGTAGAAAGGCTAGAAAAGTCAGAATCTTTCTTATGTGTTTAGTCACAATAGGGGCATCATTTGACGAATAGCTTTTTTCCGAAATCGAGCATTGACAGGACTTACGCAAAGCCTAAATACTGTAGGGTGCGTTACGCTAACGCACCCTACCCACCATATATGGCGTACTTGCGTAAGTCCTGATTGAGATCGACAAGTTATCATTTGTAAATTTATATAAACAGATAGTAAGATTTTCTGAAAAATTGTAACTTTAGAAAATTTTTTTGATGAATTTGCTTGCAATCGCACTTAGAGGTTCTACAGTGGAAGTAATCAGCGTCAAGGGAGATTGACCTATGCCAGAAGTAATCTGTAATATTCCTGTTCCCCAAACCCCGCAACAACTAGAACAAGCGATTCAGCACTACAGAGAAACTGATTTACATGGTGAAGAACTTTTTTGTGAATTCCAAGCAATTTGTGAAGCTTCTTTAAAACAAGAATTTTCTGAAGCCGAAAGCGACAAAGTTTCCGGTGAAGATAGTTACTAACTTATCGCTACTGGGTAGTAACACCATTCCATGCTTGCGCCCAGTATTTTTGCATAAATTTGGTAGCCTTTTCTACTGTTAAAGGACGACTGAAAAAGTAACCTTGAATTTGCTCACAGTCTAAACGGCGCAATAATTCTAATTGCTCCTCAGTTTCTACACCCTCAGCAATAATCCTTAAATTTAAACCGCGTCCCAAGGCAATAATCGCAGAAATAATAGCGATATCCTGCAAATTATCTTTTAGCTCTCGCACAAACGATTGATCAATTTTGAGTGTATGGAACGGAAACTTCTTTAAATAACCTAAAGAAGAATAACCAGTGCCAAAATCATCCATAGAAATTTGAACGCCCATATCTTGCAAGCTGTAGAGCATAGTTTTAGCAAACTCTACATTTTGCATTACAGTAGTTTCAGTTATTTCTAACTCCAGAAACTCAGGTGCTAAACCTGTTTCTGCTAATATATCCGCTACAAGTTTCACTAAATTTGGTTCTTGAAACTGCCGAGGCGAAAGATTAACTCCAATCCGTAACCTCGAAAACCCTGCATCTTGCCACGCCTTAGTTTGAGCGCAAGCAGTCCTTAATACCCACTCACCAATAGTAACAATTAACCCATTTTCTTCAGCTAGTGGGATAAATTTATTGGGCGGTACTAAGCCTAGTTCAGGCTGTTGCCATCGCACTAAAGCTTCCATCCCAGTAATCTCTCCAGTTTTAATATTCACCTGCGGCTGATAATGGATAATAAACTCTTCACGTTCAATTGCCTGATGCAATAAAGTTTCTAAATTTAACAAATTGGAAGCTTGAGAATTCATCTCAGGAAGGTAAAATTGATAGTTATTTCGCCCATTTGCTTTAGCACTGTATAAAGCTGCATCTGCGTTAATTAACAAAGTTTGGGCATCTTCACCGTCTTGAGGATAAATAGCAATCCCAATGCTTGTGCTGATGTGTAGCGGTGGGGTCAGTGTGCTTGTACCATTAATTTGGAGATGAAAAGCAGGCTTTAAGGCATTCATAATTCTGTTGGCAACCTTAATCGCATCTTCTACACTGTGAATATGTGGGAGTAGTACAGTGAACTCATCACCACCCCAACGTGCGAAAGGATCTGCTGAACGCAAACATCGTGTTAATCTATCAGAAAAACTTTGTAATAATTGATCGCCGACTACGTGACCTAGAGTATCGTTAATTATCTTAAAACGATCTAAATCTAAAAATATTACTGCTAACATATTGCCGTTTTGTTGGGCATAATTGAGCGCCATTCTGAGATGTTCATTGAACATTGTGCGATTAGGCAATCCTGTTAGTAAATCATGCAAAGCTTGATAGCGAATCAATGCTTCTGCTTGTTGCCTTTCAGCCATTTCAGCTTGTAACTTAGCTAAACTATGCTTAAGTTGTGCTGTTCGCTGTTCTACTTTAATTTCTAATTCTTGATGACTGCGTTTAAGATCTTTTTCGGCTTTTTTCCGTTGAGTAATATCAATAAGATAAATTCTAATTAAACGACTTTCAATAATGTAATGTATAGAGGTTTCAAAAATTAAGTTATTGACTTCTATTTCTTGAACAAAAAACTTTTTTTCCTCGTTTTCAATTGTGGATACTACTCCTGCTAAAATAGGATGATCTTTTTGGATTGCTTGAAGTTCAGGAAATTGCAAAAAGGCTGCGGGATTTAAATAAGTTATTTCTCCAAAAAGATTTATTTCAATAATTGGGATAGGTATCAGTTCAGGAAAAGAAGCAAGCCGAATCAGGGCAGCTTCACTTAATGGTTGATTATAAATATTGTCTGTAACTAAAGTATCATTGGGATCAAATGTTAAAGTTAATGAAGTCAGTAAATCATCCGATTGATCAAAATCTAAGATTTCTGATTCAGATTTATCTGAATCAATCATTAAATATATTACTCGGACATTACCACCAAAATTAATTTCGTCTCCTGGTTGTAACTCTTTAGAAAAACATTGTTTCCCATTAATAATTAATCCATTAGTGCTAAGTTTTCCTTGAAGATCACCATCCAAAATTTGAAAAGAATAGGTGTTTCTTAGCCCAGGATTAGTTACACGCAATAAAGTCGCATGACGACGAGAAACTAGCTTGGAATAAATTACTATAGAATTCCCAGATTCACGACCAATGGAATAAATATTTTGCTCAAGATGGACAATTCGTTTACCTTTATTATCTTGAACAAGCAATGCGGGACGTGATTGCTTATTATTAACTGTCCCATTTAAATTGCTAGTACAAGACATAAGATTGGATACCATAATTTTGTGCTTATATCAATTATTTTTGAGAAAAATTAAGATTAGTTAAATACCTACAATTGCCTTAATTTATTACAGAAAACTTTGAGCTAAAATGTATAAGTTAAACTAATAAACTTCAGGATGGAAGGAATATTAATTTATGTATATAGTAGTTTGCAACCCTTGTGTAGTCAGTCGAGAGTAGGGCTAATTGTTTTTAGTTTTAAACCAGTAAGTTATTTCCATGCACACGCCGCCTTGATAACCTCTGTACATTACGGAATTGAAAACCACTGTAATTTTATACTTAGGCTTATGCCAGAAATGTACCTAAACTTACTTAGATAGCCCAAACCTTAAAATCTTACTACTGTTACTTATGTAAGTGGTATTGGTGAAAATGCTTAATTCTTCTACGCCAGATGGGTAAATTTAATCCTTGGCGCAAAATATAAGTGTATATACCATTATGTATTCTTTTATACCAAATTCCAGCATAAAGAGTAATTACTAAATATTTTTTAACTAATTACTGTCAGAATTCAGCACTCAGCTTTCGCGCGTATTTTTTAGGTTCCAGAAGCTTTATTGAGAAAGGCATTTAGGTAAATCTAATGATTGAGCTATTTATTCCTGACGGCTAAATGCCTAGAAATTACTTAACTCTGCCGCTGCGAATCATACTAAAAATCAACCATAGCCCGATAATACTAGCGACTATAAATAGACTCCCGCTTACCCAAAATAAAATGGGATTACTAGGGTCACGGGAAAAAATCATCGCAGCACCAATAATTATAGCTGCCGTCACAATACTAAAAGTTAAGCGATTTCCTACAGCATCAATGCTGCGACGAAATGGTTCTAGCCCTCGAACAGCCACATTCCATTGTAAGGTTTCAGAAGTCACTCGATCTAATAATGTCTCAAGTTGACGGGGAGCTTCTAATGTTAGAGCTTTAATATCTAAAGCTGCTCTAAGGAGGTCTTGTAGAGGAGCTTGTCCGACTAATCTTTGCCGGAATAAATCTGCCATCATCGGCTTAATTTGCTCAATCAAGTTAAAATCGGGATCGAGTTGACGAGCTACTCCTTCCAAGTTGGCGATAGTTTTGGAGTATAACCCCATGTTGCTAGGAAGACGAATTTTATGTTTGCGGGCAGTTTGCAGAACTTCAAAAATTACTTGACTAAAGTTAATTTCTGCGATGCTTAAGTTGTAGTAACGCCGCAATAAGCGATCAAAGTCATTTTCTAAATAAGCAAGATTGACAGGGTTAGTCGATTCAGCAAGTTCTAGGGTTAATTGACTGCACCGCTTACCATCTAAATTGGCGATCGCTAAAATAAATTCGATTAAAATCTGTTGAGTGCGAGGATCGAGACGACCCATCATGCCACAATCAAGTAAGGCAACTTTCCCTGATTCTAGATAAAATAAATTGCCTGGGTGAGGGTCGGCATGAAAAACGCCGTCGATATAGAATTGCTGGAAATAAGCTCTAATTAGTAACTCTGCGATCGCTTTACGTTCCGCGTTAGCATCACCACCGTATTTTACTCCATTAAAATTAGCACTTAACAGTGGCACTCCCTCTAACCACTGCATCACCATTAGCTTTTCAGTGGTTAAATCCCAGTAAATTTCTGGCAACGTTAGCTTTTGAGGATCAAACCAGTAACTTTTAGCAAGATTACCGCGCAACAAATCGGTATAACTAGCTTCTTGAGTAAAATTGAGTTCAGCCCGCAATGTTACGGCAAATTCGTCTACTATCGAAACTAAATTGTAGTAGCGACCAACTTCTGTGCGATTAACTAACCTAGCTAATCCACGCAACACTCTAATATCTTGCTCTATAGTTCTGTCGATTCCTGGTCGTTGAATTTTGAGTGCAGCTTCACGCCCATCAAGCAGTGTGGCACGATGAGTTTGAGCAATAGAGCCAGCCGCTACTGCTTTTGGATGAATAATTGCAAAAATTTCTGCAATCGGTTTTCGTAACTGAGAACTAATAACCGCTTCTACTGCTTCCCAAGAAACAGGCGGGACTTCATCTTGTAAAGTTATTAAGGCTTCAATATAAGGCGGGGGTAATAAGTCTGGTCGAGTACTCAGTAGTTGCCCAAGTTTAATATAGACAGGGCCTAGCTCTACTAAAATATTTTTCAATACTTGGGGTGGTGGCAGTGAGGGTTGTTCAGCTTTTGTGCCGAGTAGTAGTCCTCGCATAAAACCCCAACCGTTGCGGAGAACAACTTCCAAAATTTTTCTTTGACGAGCGCTGATTTTTTTCAGCCCTGAAAACACTTTTCCTCCTACCTTATATAGCGGTTAGCTATCAGCTATCAGCTTAGGCTACACCACGGCGCAGAGCGCCTACAGCTTTTTTTTCTAAAGCTTTATTTATTAGTTAGCCCCAGAAATTGGCTGCACTTTGTTCATGGTAGGCGATCGCATGGTCGATAAACAGCACCAATAGATTGATCCGCGTTAATTTCAATTACTAAATCCACGTAGCTAGGATGAGTAATTAGAGGTTTGATAAATAATTCTGGGTGAAGTGATTTCCAAAAATAGTTTACAAATTCTTTGATTTGTGCGTCAGTCATTCCCGATTTACCAGCAGCAATCATTTGGTGTTCTGCTTGTAATCGCCACTCTTGAGATAAGTGATAATTAACTGGATATAACAAGATTAAACGATCTAGTAGTTCCCACAAAGGTAAATACTCGCTCAACCGCACATTCATATCACGGGCAAACAACTGATCAGCTTCCGTCTCAAATGGCGCTCTTTGATGCTCAAAAGCAGTAGGTGTAATTGCTCGGATGCCAACAAACCACCCTTCAAATAATACGATATCTACAGCTTGCACTAATTCGGGTTGAGTGCGATCGCCTGCACCTTTTTTTGCTGACTTATCAAAGCGAGGAATTAAAATCTTTTCGTTGCGATCGGCTTTTCGCAACTTATCTAATACACTTAAGCCTAACTGTAAATCATGGGTTCCTGGTGGCCCACGCCAAATTAAGCGGGGGTCTTGTTCTGTTAATAGCAATCGTTCGGCGTATGTTTTATAAAGATCATCTAAGGAAATAGAAACAGCGTGGTATCCCAGATGCTTAAGAATTATCTTGAGAATATTTGCTATTGTACTTTTGCCTGTTCCCTGTCCACCAACAATTCCCTGAATTAAAGGGCGTTCTAGTTGTTGCCGATTTGCTACTAAATTTATGGCTAACGGTAACCACAAATTCCAAAGAGTTAGTAGAACGTCGCTGTCTTGTTCAAAACCAATGTTGCGACAAAACGGTAGAACTTCTAGATAGATAGTTGGGAATAAACGCGATCGCTTTTTTATTACTTCTTCTAACTGTACAGGTGTAATCCCAAATGCTTGGGCGCGTAATTCATCTGCTAACACTTCCGTTGCTAGCTGTTGATATGCAGGTGTGGACAGTGTTTTTTCTGCTACTAACCCTTCTAAAACTTCAATTAATTTCATTTCTGATTTTCAATCTATATTGATAATTGTTAAGAGCCTAGTTTGAAAGCCTCTACAAATAAACTATAAATCAAACCAATTTTAAAAGCGTTTAATAGTTCTGCTACAAATAATCCCCTAGATAACCCTTCAGGATTAGCTGTTGGTCGCCTGTTTCTGCCGTATACAAACCTACTAATTGCTTCAGTGAATATAACTAAAACACCAGCACTAACTACATCCCATTCAGCCGTTTGTCCTGAAGTAGTAGGGATAGCAGTTCCCAAAAAGATTCCTAACAATAAACTAATTATAATTAATGACAACCGCCTCCAAGGGTTACTTAACCATCGCCCAAACTGCCCCAGGATGACATCTACAAGGTTATTTAAACGGGTATTTTGCATTAATCAATTAACAATTACTCCAAAGATAAAGTTGAAAATTTAAAATTTTTGCTACTCCTGTTAGCTGATATAACTATTTAAGTGAGAGTTTCTGCTGATGAACTTGGCAAGAGAGATTTATCTTGTAAACGGCTTTGCTCATCGCGGAATTCGTGCCAAATTTCTAAACTAAAAATACAAGCAATTAACCAGACTAATCCAGCGGCAAATCCAGCGATTACATCAGTGGGCCAGTGGACACCGAAATATAGCCGACTTATGCCAATACCTAGAACTAATAACAGTGTCACGCTAATAAGCAATCCACTCCAACGGAGGAAGTGAGTACTTAATAAGTAACCAATTATTCCATAAACTACCATTGATACCATCGCATGACCGCTAGGGAAGCTGTAATGCTGGACATCAACGACACGTTCCCATAGTTCAGGGCGCGATCGCGCAAACAATTCTTTGAGCCAATAGTTTAAAGCACCACCACCTGCTGCGGCGATCACGATAGTGGTTGCTTCTTTGTAACGGCGCTCAATTAGTAACCAAATTCCGATGAGTACAGAGATGAATAATAAAGAAGACGGCTCTCCAATAAAAGTGAAAGACAGCATTACCCGATCTAAAAATGGTGTATGCCAGCTTTTCAGGAGCAGTAAAATTGCTGTATCCATTAAGTGACTTTCTTGCTCCAAAACTTGATCCGCAATCTCAGCAAAGCCCCAGAGCGCAAGACCAGCAAGTACTAGCCCACCGACACGAATTGTTAGCAGTAATGGCAATAGTTGCTTCTTCGTGGCGCGTGCAAAGAGCGATCGCATCCACGGCGGCATCGCGGAAATCATTTGCTGGAATAACTGACGCATAATCTCACAGTTTTGGGGTTTTAGAGAGTCGCCCAAGCTTCAGCAACGATATCACTTAGCCAACGTCTTTGCGACTGATCCAGCAGGTGATCGTCAGCTAATACTTGTGCAGTTATATCATCTAAGGTTTGACCTTCGGAACGGGCAATAGTAATAACCCCTGCGATCGCGGCGGCAATTAAGTCTTCATCAACAGGTTTATTTCGCAGTGCGACAATTTCTTGATGGTTAGCTGGGATGGGATAATTCATGGCGTATTAACAAAAGCATCAAATAATTTAACAAAATGAGAGAAATGTAAAGTTTTTTAATGATTTCTCAGAATCTGTATCAGGGATTTTAGCGTACTTTCCATCCTTGTCAACTCAGTCTTGTGCCGTACTTAATCAAAGTTGAGAATCACTAACATGAAAGAAATTCTGTATTTAGAAGTTCCTACCCCAGATTTAGATGCTGTCCGCACTTGGTTACAAGAGCAGTGGATACCCGAAGAAGGGGGAAAAACCCTCACCCCCGATGGCATCAAATTGAAGTTAGCACACAGCTATACGTCTGACATTGGTAAGATTTCGGATATTTCGGTGTTTGTTTGGTCGGTGCAGCGCACGACTTATCTCAAAGCTTTTCGCACTAGCACGGCCGCAATATCTAGCGAGAAAAAACTTTTACAACATTTGACTACAGAAATTAGAAAGCAGTTTCCTAACCAATATCCAGAACCACCGGAGGTTAATTTATCGCAACAATCTATTTTTGAAGCTTTGGCTCCCCATTATCCCCTCACAGTTAAATACTTTCAGAAAATGCCTAACGGCGAGTATGACCTGAAGCGCGTTTACTGGTGGGAAAAACGCTGGCGGGACAGTGTTCGCAATCCGCAGCAGCCTACGCAGGTTGTGTTTGGAAGACAGGGGACTGGTGACACGGGACTGGTGACACGGGAAGAGAAGAATGCAACTGTTTCTGATTCCCCATCACCAATCACCAATCACCAATCACCAATCCCTGACTATGACTTAATTTATATTGGTGGTGCATTGGGTGTGATTCATGCGGCAGTAATGGCGCAGTTGGGTTATCGAGTATTACTGATTGAAAGACTCCCCTTTGGACGGATGAATCGGGAGTGGAATATTTCTCGCCAAGAGCTTCAAAGCTTGATTGATTTAGGCTTATTTACAGCAGCAGAAGTTGAAAGCTTGATTGCACGGGAATATGTAGACGGATTTAATAAGTTCTTTGATGGTAATAACCCTAAACATTTAAGAGCGCAAATTTTGTACACTCCCACGGTATTAAACATAGCGTTGGATTCTGAGAAATTGTTGCGGATGTGTGGGGAAAAGCTACGCAACGCGGGTGGGGAGATTTGGGATGAGACGGAGTTTATTCGGGCTGATGTAGAGCGATCGCAAATTTTACTGCAAGTAAAACACTTGCCAACTGAAGCAGAAAAGCAAGTAAGTGGACGATTACTGATAGATGCAATGGGAACCGCCTCACCGATTGCATGGCAATTAAATGGTGGGCGTGCTTTTGATAGTGTCTGCCCAACTGTAGGTGCTGCGATCGCGAGTGGATTTGAGAAAGAAGTTTGGGATGCTGATTATGGCGATGTCCTCAACAGTCACGGGGATATTTCGCGGGGTCGTCAATTGATTTGGGAATTATTTCCTGGTGCGGGTGAAGAAATCACCGTTTATTTGTTCCATTACCATCAAGTACACCCTGATAACCCTGGCTCTTTGCTAGAAATGTATGAAGACTTTTTTACAATTCTGCCAGAGTATCGCCGTTGCGACATGGATAAACTGATCTGGAAGAAGCCAACATTCGGTTATATTCCAGGTCATTTTAGTGTAGGAAGTAGCGATCGCACTGTTGCCTTTGACCGCATAATTGCCATTGGTGACGCTGCCTCTTTGCAATCTCCTCTAGTGTTCACGGGCTTTGGTTCCCTAGTACGCAACCTGCCGCGCTTAACAAACCTGTTAAATACAGCTTTGAAGCACGACCTTTTAGACGCTAATTCTTTAAATCAAATTCGTGCCTACCAAAGCAACATCTCAGTTACTTGGCTATTTTCCAAAGGCATGATGGTTCCCACAGGCAGTTATTTGCCCCCAGAGCGAATTAATTCCATGCTAAATACCTTTTTTGGGTTATTAGCTGGCGAACCCCCCGCAGTCGCAGACACATTTATTAAAGATCGATTTAATTGGTTAACATTTAATCGACTTGCACTTAAAGCAGCCAGTAAAAACCCAGCGTTGTTACCTTGGATTTGGGAACTCGCTGGTTATCAAGACATACTACGTTGGTTAGGAAGTTATTTGGAGTTTACTGGCAGTTCCCTAGTTAGTTGGCTACTAGCAGCTTGGTTTCCTGCATTCGTCCTAATGTTACAGCCACATTTAGAAAATCGCTTACCTCGTCTGTGGCTATGGTTGTTGACACTAAGTTATGCCATTACTGCTGGTATGGGTCGTCCTCAGAAATTTAATGGTGAACAATTAAAACCGAAAAATTGGGAATTGCTTCAAAGTAAGGGCAAATTTACTGAGGCAGGACAGCCAATAAATGAAATTAATTAGCTCTGGAATTACCCATGAATAGACATCTCCATAAATTAAAGGTGCATTAGCTAGAAACGTTGTAGAGACGTAGCATGGTACGTCTCTACAGTCATTGAAAGGATACTGAGACTTCTGACTCCTCCCTCCTCTCCCCTCTCCCTACTGGTGACGTGGAAATTTTGGCAAATCAATTGCTGCCAACGACTTCAATTTTTTAGCAGGGCGTTGAGGATAAATTACTGGTGATGGCCAATTGGGTTGAGGTAGGATTGGCTCTTGATTGAGGATTGGTTCAGGAGTAGCAAATTTTGATGGTGGTTTAGGTTGAGGTAGAATAGGCTCAGTAGGTAAGCGCGGCTCAGTAGCATTGATATCTGCGAACTGACAAGTCAGCGCTTGCGCGATCGCATTACCCTTTTGTGTTGCTAGCTCCTGCGCCATTTCCTCAACGTCTGGTGCTGGTTCCACCTCTTGCATAGGAACAGGTTCTGGGTTGCTCTGATTTAAAACTACTTCAGAATTCTGATCTGGATTAGGTAAGGTATCATCATCATCATCATCATCCAAAGCATCTAATAAAGCATAAACTGATTCTAACTCTGGCATCTGTTCGAGGAAGTTTTGCTTGAATTCAGGCTCAACAACTGTGGAATTTGCAACTAATTCAGGTTGTTCTTGATCAACTATTGATGAAGAAATTTCTTCATCATTACTATCCTCTAACTGTTCCAAATCTGCTATGGGTGGTGCAATTTGATAATTTGGTAATTCAAAGTTATCAGAATCTGCCTCAATTATGGATGTAAGCTGTGAATTAGTTAACTGAAAACTAATAGAGTTAATATCAGTTAAATTCTCTGGCTGTTTTTTCTGTGGATTAACCTGCTGTTGAGCTAAGTTAAAATTATCCTTAATATTAATTAACTGCTCCGACTCTGTTGTAGCCTGATTAACCTGCTGTTGAGCTAAGTTAGAATGAGCATTAATATTAATTAACTGCTCCGACTCTGTTGTAACCTGATTAACCTGCTGTTGGGCTAAGTTAACATTATGAGCATTAATATTAGTGTTTTCTTCAAACGCATCTTGTTGTGCTGACCAAGGTTTAATCGGTTGCACTTTGGGAATCAAAGATTGTGCCGCTAACACTGTTTTTAGATGGCGCTCCCGCGACTCAAAATTACCTGGTTCAGCTTGAGAGTCATAACCTGGCGCTGGTACTTCCAGACACTTTTCTAAAGCTAGTTTAAATTGCAGAGTTTGCCGTTGCTGTCGTTGTAAGCGAATGTGGAGTTCTTGGCACAAGTTTTCTGCTTGAGATAACCTGTTAGACTGCTCTTGATAACGCTCATGAGTGAGGGTAGATTCTCGCTCTAGATCAACTAATCGTTGTTGGCTGCTTTCTAACTGGTGGGATAAAGTTTCAATTAAAACTTGCTGGCGTTGAGCAACTTTATGAGACGATTCTAGTTCATGGAATAAGCGACTTACCTGCTGTTCAGAGGCATCGAGTACTTCTTTTTGTTGGACTAGCAGTGTTTCTTGTGCTTGCGATCGCGCTTGCTGTGATTGAATTGCTTCTTGGTAATCTCTTAATGCTTGCTCCAACTCACTCACCTGCTTGATTAAACCGCGATTGCGTTGGCGTAAATTTTTAATTACGGTTAACCAATCAGTTTCCTCTGCTGACATAGATTGTTGATCGCTTTGATCAATCAGAGCATCAATTTCAGGTAAGGAATAGTTATTTGAAGTATCAGCTTTACTCATAGCTTTTAATTTGGTCACCCCTAAACACTAACAACTAACTAGGATATGCTTTACATCCCAAAACTATTTACCCAATGCTGCTACTAATAAATCGCGATGAATCAATGAACGATCTACTAATGCCTGAATTTGAGCAGTATTGAGTGGATCGCCATTAGCATAATGTTCTAGCCAAACTTGAGTAATCTCGTTATGATCGTTAGGTATTTGCTCTAACTCCCATCCAGGCATATTCAGTTCTTCCATAAGTTGGCTAACTTTGGGATCGTAACTAATGGCAAAACATTTACATTCATGGGCGGAGGCCATAATTAAAGCGTGATAGCGCATCCCAATAGTCATTTCCACGCCTTGAAACAATCCTTTTAATTTTCTAGGATCTTCTAAGCAAAAAATGTGATTGGCACCACGAAGTTGAGCTTGAATTGATTGAGCAAGGGCGAGATCGCTTGAAGGTTGAAAAGGTACAAGTAATATAGTTGTTTGTGTAGCTGTTTGAAAGTCAACTAAAGCACGAGTTAAGCAATCTATGCGTTCTGGAGTTAGTTGAGGATGCGATCGCAGTGCTACTGCTACTCTAGGTGCAGGTAAGTCCCAAAGATTTTCTACCGGACTTGGTTCTAAATTCCATACAGGATCCGGAGCCATCATACAAGAAATGCCCCATTCTTGTAACAAGAAAGCTGAGGCGCGATCGCGTACTGTAATCGCTGCACAACCGCCAAATGCCCGTTTTGCTACCCAATTAGTTACAGGGCTATTTAAGGGGCCAATACCTTGCGCTAATGCAATCGTTTTTAATCCTAGTCGCTCCGCTATTCCCATCAATCCACCGTAGTAGATGGGGTTACGCAGACTGGTAGCATCTTGCATTAAACTACCGCCACCCATAATTAAGGCATCACAGGAACGTAATGCTTGCCAAACTTGCATAGCATCCATGCGATCGCATGATTCTACTTGATAGCGATCGCGTGTTTCTTTGGGGTTCCCAGAAAGAACTAAAGGAGTTACATTCTCAGGTAACATCTGCAACACCGATGCCAGCAAAGCTTCATCGCCACCATTACCTTTGCCGTAATACCCGCACAAACCTGCTTTAATCTGTCCCATTTTTCCAATGTACCAGCTTTGACTCAGCGATAGAATAAATCAGTTATCAGTTAAGTAGGTGGGCGGAAATAAACCCAACTATGTAAAGTTTTTATTATATAAATGGTAAAACACCTAAAACCATTGCATATATTAAGCCCTGGGTTGTCACCACGTCAGTGCAAACAGTTTTAGCTATTTTCCAAAAACTGTTGAACGGTCAAAATATTAATGCCTCGGAACGGATTTAGAACCAGTAAGTCATCGTCTCTAGTGATAATATACTCGGCATTGCCGCTTACTGCTAATTCTAAAAATTTATTATCTTTTTCGTCTCTACAGTCGTTGATTAATTCATTTGGCTCTATAAATTGAGCCGTTTGTGCTAAACTTCTTAAAAATTCTTCACGTCTAGCTATATGAATATAGCGATTAAATTTGGGACGAGATAGAACTGCTTCTAGTTCTAGAAAAACCGAACTAGATAATAATAAAACTCCTAAATCTTGGGCTTTATCTAGAGCCTGACGTGGTTTGCTTTGACTAAATAATAATGCACTGACTAGCACGTTGGTATCAATAACAAACCTCGGATCATTTATTGTCATTTAAAATTGACTCTAAAATTTCAGGGGTTAACCCTTTAGCTTGGGCTTCCTGGCTAATTGCATCCATTGTGTTTCTTAGCTGAGTAACCGCATCTTGCCTTTGAGTTGCTAATTGCGATCGCATGATAGCAGCAATCTTTAGCTGTACTTGTTCGCGCTCTGCTTCTGTGGCACTGCGGTATGCTTCTGCTACTTCTGGCGGAACTTTGATAACGATTTCTTCTTTGATACTCATTATTGGTTTATTTTTAATAATCTTTGATTCTAATGGTATCTCTAGCCGTTCTAAAGTTTATAGTTCACCATGAGGTCTATTAGTCATCAGCAATCAGTTAACTTAAATTTATGCACGCTCTTTCAATACCTACTTGGATTATTCATGTATCTAGCGTTATCGAGTGGATTGCCGCTATCTGGTTAATCTGGACTTATGGCGAAGTTAGCAATAATCGCTCATGGAGAGCTTTATCGATCGCTATGCTACCAGCCTTAGTAAGCGCCATGTGTGCTTGCACGTGGCATTTTTTTGATAATTTTCCAGGCTTAGAGTGGCTGGTTACACTCCAAGCTAGTATGACGGTTTTGGGTAACTTTACCCTTTGTGTTGCTGGTTGGTGGATTTGGCGTTCATCTAAGTTGGCTAACTCAGTTAGGAGTGATGAATAGATTTCTTCGTCTTCATCAAAGTTTGGTTAATTAGCCACAGATGTAGGCGTAGCCGTGCCGCAGGCTAACACAGATAAACACCGATGCACACAGATGTAATAATTAATCCCTCTCCGGTGTTAACAAGGGGAGTAAGTTCATAATTTGACTTTTGTTGACCTACTAATCAGTAATAATTAAGTCATGATTCCCAAAGAAAGCTTATTTGTTATCTCCCTGTTTCCTTATTTAGGATTTCTGTGGTTTATTACCCAATCTAAGCAAATGCCTCGTTTAGCCTTAATTGGGTTTTACATGACTTTAGTTTTTGTTGGCGTTACCATTCCCGCAGGGATTTATGCCAAAGTCGTTTATGGTCAATCTTTAGCCAATATAGATTGGCTGCATGGTGGCGCTGAATTTTTCTTAACACTCTCAAATATTTTGGTTGTGCTAGGCTTTCGGCAGGCAATAATTCAAAGTAGGCAAGCTTCTAGACAAAAAATTAAGGATGTATGATGTATTGTCTAAATCCCAACTGTCCAACACCACAAAATCCTCAAAATACTAAATTTTGTCTCAGTTGTGGTTCTAAGTTATTACTTAGAGAACGTTATCGAGCAATTAAACCTATTGGACAAGGTGGTTTTGGTAGAACTTTTTTAGCTGTAGATGAAGATAAACCTTCAAAACCGCCTTGTGTAATTAAGCAATTTTACCCGCAAGCGCAAGGAACCAGCACAGTCCAAAAAGCAACCGAGTTATTTAATCAAGAAGCAATACGGTTAGACGAGTTGGGTAGACATCCCCAAATTCCTGAACTGTTGGCATATTTTACCCAAGATGACCGACAGTATTTAGTGCAACAGTTTATTGATGGGCAAAATTTAGCTGAAGAATTAGCTGAGAATGGTACTTTCAATGAAGCGCAAATTAGGCAACTATTAAATGATTTATTGTCAGTACTAGAATTTGTCCATCAACGGCAAGTAATTCACCGAGATATTAAGCCAGAAAATATTATTAGAAACAAGAGCGATCGCAAATTATTTTTAGTCGATTTTGGAGCATCAAAAATTGTCACTAACACTTCTTTGTATCAGCAAGGAACCAGTATTGGCAGCCCTGAATATGTCGCACCAGAACAAGTAAGAGGACAAGCTACTTTTGCTAGTGATATTTATAGTTTAGGTGCTACTTGTATTCATTTATTAACCCAAATATCTCCCTTTGATTTGTATGACATTAATGAAGATGCTTGGGTGTGGCAACAATACTTAACATCAAATTTTAATCCTGAGTTAGGTAGAATTTTAAATAAAATGCTGGAAAGTGTTCCCAGCCGTCGTTATCAATCAGTTGATGAAGTTCTAAAAGATTTTAACAAAATACAAAACGTTCAAGCAAAGCCTCTGCCCGTCGCGCCACCGCCAAAACCTCTTTCACCACCACCTAATCAGCAAGTCTTTAAGCCAGCTTCTAAAGCAAAAAGCTCAATTGATGATGAATTAGCAGAAGTTTCATCTCAATTTCTTAACTCTCCACCATCAACAAATAAAAATCAAGCTTCAGTTTCTCCCAAACCTGCTACTCCTAGCCCTGCTAAGTCTAAAAGTCAGGTTGATCTAGAATTGGAGGACTTAAAATCTGAGTTTCTTGGTTATAAAAATCCCAATAATACTCATAGTTAAGTTAGAGCAAGTACGTTAAACAAATCTTAAAATCCACAATTATTATCCCACCCTTGCCATATCAAGGTGAGGGGTTAAAAAGAGAGCAATTTTAAGTGAAGTTATGTTGACATTATGAGATTCATCAACTCAATATGTCAGGTAATAATAAATAGTAAAAATATTACAGAGCTAGTCAACAAAGTAAAAAACAAAGCTCTTTCTAGTTTACGGCAGAGAAAACCTAGCAAAAACACCGTACTACCAAATAGCAGCAGTGAAAGAATTTGCACTAAATTTTGCCAATTATGAGCGATAAGGGGGTCGGAGGGATCTACAGACATATTGAAGTTCTCCTCTAAGATTGATAAATCTTAACATAATAATTGAGACACCTCAAATCATCTAACTTTTGTTATATATGTAGATGCTAGTTATTTAGAAAAAACCCTTCGTTGTGTATAAATAAGTATTTATACTTATCAAATTTTACTGACGGGCATAATTTTGTTTGTCTTGAGTTCAGCCATAAAACCAGCAGTTTTTAGTCTTTCTAAAGCACCTTCTTGCTCTTGCACCCAAAATTGCTTCCCAAAGCGAACAAACTGACAAGTATCTTGATTAACTACCATACCTAAAACCTGAACTTTAGCGGTTGATGGTTCGCCTGATGATTCTTTTAAAATTGCTTTTAATCTGTCTAGATAGTCTTTATTCTCAATTCGTTGCGGTGTCAGTTGTATCATCACAAAATAATCTGTTTCAAAATCTGATTCAAATTCATTTAGTGAATCATTTGGGTTTTGTGAAGGCTCTTTTGCTAACTCATCAATAGATTTAGCCTCCTCAACAATTAACTGGATTTCCTCATCTCGTTTACTTGCTTTACCTTTCAGCAACAGAGGAGTATTTGCGACCAGTAAATCTTTAATTTTTTCATAAGTATCGCAAAATACTACAGCAGGAGTTTGTTGACCTTCAATATCTGATAGTTTTAGGATAGCCATCGGGCGATTATCTTTTTTAGTCATCACTTGCTTGATTTCTACCAGGATGACAACTACATTGAGATTTTTATTTCTTAAGTTCTGTCCTAAATCGCTGAGATTAATTGGGCTAATTCCACGACTCTTAGCAATGTTGATTGCATCTTTTAGGGGATGCTCTGAGACATAAAAGCCGAGCAGTTCTTGCTCAAACTGCAATTTATCTTTCTGTGAAAAGTCTTCTATGGGTTTGGCTGTTGGGGCAGATTCAAAGCCATTATCAGTCGTATTTAAACCAAATAAATCAAAAAGATTTCCTTGACCAATTTCTTTATCTCTCGCTCGACCTTGCGCCCAAGGAATAATCAATTTTAAATCTTCAATTAATTGTTGTCGATTTGGATTGATTTTATCAAAAGCACCACATTTAATCAAAGCTTCTAAAGTAGAGCTTTTAACGTTTGAAAGACTAACACGTTCGCACAAATCCGCTAAAGATTTAAACGCCCCCTCTTTTCGAGCAGTTAAAATATTTTGAATCGCTCCTTCTCCTACACTTTTTACTGCCGATAGCCCAAACAAGATATTTCCATTACTCGGCGTAAAATTTACTTCAGAACGGTTAATATCTGGCGGTTCAATCTTAATACCTAACGTTTTTTCGCAGTTGTTGAGATATTTCGCTACCTTATCTTGATCGCCACTATTAGCTGTTAGTAGCGCCGCCATGTATTCAACTTTATAATTAGCTTTTAAAAATGCCGTTTGATAAGTTACATAAGCATAAGCTGTGGAATGGGATTTATTAAAGCAATATTCCGCAAATTTAACCATTTGCTCAAATAAATCTTCAGCAATTTTTGACTGAACTCCATTTTTAGCAGCACCCTCAAGAAATGTTTCCCTTTGCTTCTGCATTTCTGATGCTTTTTTCTTGCCCATCGCCCGCCTCAATAAGTCAGCTTGACCTAAAGAATAACCAGCTAAATCTTGAGCAATTTTCATAATTTGCTCTTGATAGACAAGTACGGCATAAGTTTCTTGTAAAATCGGTTCTAATGCTGGATGTTCGTATGCTATATCCTCTCTGCCATGCTTGCGGTCAATAAATTTAGGAATCAGTCCAGCATCTAACGGGCCTGGTCGATAAAGGGCTAAAATAGAAGAAATATCTTCTATGCTTGATGGTTTTAACTTGGCTACCACATCAAGCATCCCTGAAGATTCTAATTGGAATATTCCTTCTAAATCTCCTGATTCTAGCAGTTTATAAGTAGTATCAACATCTTTGATACGTTTCTTTAATGCCCCTTTGGATAAAATTTCATGTGACCTTCTTTCCTCAGCAGTAATATCATCAGGGTTGATGGAATATCCTCGGCTTTGCTGAATTAAATCAATAGTATTTTGAATGATAGTTAGATTTCTTAACCCCAAGAAATCCATTTTTAATAAACCCAGTGATTCCAAATCTTCCATGAAATATTGAGTAATCACTGAACCATCATTATTTTTCTGCAATGGTACAATTTCATCTAATGGTTGGGCAGAAATTACTACTCCAGCAGCGTGTACGCCGAAGGTTTTGTTAGTACCTTCAATTCGCATCGCCATATCAACCCAGTCACGGACTTTCACTATACTTTCGGAACCATCAGGTTTAATAATTATTATTTCTTCATTTTCATATTTTTCTTTAAATTCTGGTGCGGGTGTATCCTGAGAAATCATCACTTTTAGCTTAGTAGGTTTCCCGCGTACTACTGGAATTAACTTCGCCATTTTGTCAGATTCCCCATAGGGTATATTTAATACCCTGGCGACATCTTTTAATACTGATTTAGAAGTTAGTCGGTTAAAGGTAATAATTTGAGCAACTCTTTCTGTGCCATATTTTTCGGTGACGTATTGAATTACATCGTCTCGTCTTTCAATACAGAAATCCGTATCAATATCTGGCATAGATTTCCGTTCGGGGTTCAAGAATCGCTCAAATAGTAACCCGTGATGAACTGGATCAATATTAGTAATTCTCAGGGCGTATGCAACTAAAGAACCAGCAGCACTACCTCTTCCAGGGCCTACGGGAATGTTGTTATCTCTGGCATATTTAATGTAATCCCACACTACTAAAAAGTAGGTAGAAAAACCCATACGCTGAAGCATTTTTAACTCATATTCTAGGCGTTCCCGATAGATGGGATCGAGTTCTGTATAAGTTTTAGTTTTAAAGCGTTCTTGTAGTCCGTCTTTGGCAATTTTCTCTACATAAGTATCGGCGGTATGATCTGGGGGAACGGGATAGTCAGGAAGGCGAGGTTCGTCGAAAATATCGTATGGTTTTACTTTAGCAGCGACTTCTACGGTGTTGGCGATCGCTTCCGCAATTACATCATCTGGTAAATGATCTCGAAATAGTTTCGCCATTTCTTCTGCGGACTTGAGATACTCCGTACCGCTATAGCGCATTCGATTATCTTCTACTATTAATTTGCCTGTTTGAATGCACAATAAGGCATCATGCGCTTCTACGTCATAACAAGAAATAAAATGGGAATCATTGGTTGCAACAATTTTAATTCCTAATTCTTTGGCAATCTTAACAATTTCAACATTAACAACTCGATCTTCCTGAGAACCGTGATCTTGAATCTCTAGATAATAATCATCACCAAATACATCTTTATACCATTGGGCAACCTGACGGGCAATATCAAGTCTACCCCTCATAATTGCTTGAGGAATTTCACCGCCTAAGCAAGCACTGGTGACAATCAAACCTTCGTGATATTGTTTGAGTAATTCTTTATTAATACAAGGACGGGCAAAGATACCTTTGCCTTGCATTCCTTTGAGGTGAGAAATAGTGGTTAATTTAACTAAGTTTTTATAACCTTGAGTATTTTTTGCTAAAACGACTTGATGATATTTTTTACAGCGTTTTTTCTCTTCAATATCGCCGTTAATCACATACATTTCATTGCCAATAATTGGCTTAACATTTTTGTTGCGACAGATTTTGATTAATTCCACTGCGCCATACATAACGCCGTGATCGGTGAGTGCGATCGCCTCCATCCCTAATTCTTTAGCTTTATCCACTAGCGCGTCTAATTGACTAGCACCATCAAGCAAGCTGTAATCACTGTGTATGTGTAGACCCACAAAAGACATAAATATTTTACTCCTATAAGAAAGTTATGTGCAATTAAAATTTTATGGCAATTATTTTTTTTAATACTAATAATATTTTACCATCTTTTATGATAGACAAGCTTACTTCTACTTAAATGTGCCGTCATGGATATATTTTGCACATAGCAATATTTGTGAATTATGAATGAAAAGTATTTTTTGATGAAGTTTTTAAAGACTGAACATATTGAACCAGTTCAGGAAAAAACTCACCGAAATTAGACTCAAAGCAGTGATAGCTATTCTCCAAATCTTGTGTAGCTTCTGCTAGGTTGTTTTTGCGCTTTAATTTTAAAGATAATCTTGAAAGAGCAGCATTAATTCCTGAGATTTCGCTATATGACACCAATAAGTTGTTTGATATCATATCAGGTAATATTTTAATTAAAGATTCTGGCAATAGATTCCGGTAATCTTCTAAAATTTGATAAACTTTCACAGCAAAGTCATTAAGCGATACAGCAGAATAATTAGACCATTTTTTTGCTAGGTAATGATCGTAAAAAACATCAACTATTATTCCTGCGTAACGTTTTTGATTGTCATTAATCAACTGTTTACTTTTTTTGAAGAATATATGTGAATCAGTAAACAAATCAATTTTTCTGTGTAACTTTATCCCTGCTTTTATTCCTTCACTATAATCATTAATCGCAGAGCCTTTAACAAAATCTCCTAATAAGTTGCCAACAATAGATTCTGGTGTATCTTCAGCTAGATACAAATGGGCAAGATAATTCATAATTCAGCGTTCAGCTTTCAGCAGTCAGCTTTAGTTAGTTATATTGGAAATAATAACTTAGAAATGAGGCTTGTAGCTCAAGTTTCTTTTAGCTGATAGCTGATAGCTGATAGCTTTTAAATTAACTCAATTGTGGCATTTTTTTATGCCATTCAGTCGATTGCTCGTAAGCATAAGCTACTTGCAATAGTAAATCTTCCCGCAGCGCCTTGCTAATCATTTGCAGACCAATAGGTAGCCCTTGCTCATCAAATCCACAAGGTATACTCAAACCTGGCAAACCAGCCAAATTAACTGGTATAGTCATCAAATCTGAGAGATACATACTTAAGGGATCAGATGTTTTTTCTCCAGCTTTAAAAGCAGTAGTAGGAGAAGTTGGAGTGACTAAAATATCTACTTTTTCAAATGCCCGATCAAAGTCTTCTTTAATTAAAGTACGGACTTTTTGAGCTTTGAGATAATAAGCATCGTAGTAACCCGCAGATAGGGCATAAGTACCCAACATAATTCGACGCTTGACTTCTGCACCAAACCCTTGAGCGCGAGTGTTGGTATACATAGACAAAAGATTGTCTTTATCTGTTGCTCGGAAACCATACTTAACGCCATCATAACGCGCAAGATTTGCAGAAGCTTCTGAGGGTGCAATGATGTAATAAGTAGGTAAACCGTAGCGGAAGCGGGGACAGGAAATTATATGAATTTCTGCTCCTAATTTTTGTAATTGATCGAGTGCTTTGGTGACTGCTGCTTCAACTATTGAATCTAAACCTTCGCCGAAGGTTTCTTTAATTACGCCGATTCTGAGAGTACTTTTAGGTCTAAAGTTTGGCTTCAGTAATTGGGCGTAATCTGGGATATCAACATTGAGACTGGTAGAGTCTTTGGGATCGTAACCTGCGATCGCACCTAGTAAAATGGCAGTGTCTTCTACACTGCGCCCAAATGGGCCAATTTGATCCAAAGAAGAAGCATAAGCAACTAACCCAAAACGGGAAACCAACCCATAAGTCGGTTTCAACCCCACCACCCCACAAAAAGACGCGGGTTGACGGATAGAACCCCCTGTATCCGAACCCAGGGAAACTACACACTCTTCTGCTGCTACTGCTGCTGCTGAACCTCCAGAGGAACCCCCAGGAACGCGCTCTAAATCCCAAGGGTTAGCTGTAACTTGATAAGCCGAGTTCTCAGTGGAACTTCCCATTGCGAACTCATCAAGATTGGTTTTGCCTAAGATTACTGCACCTGCATCTATGAGTTTTTGCGATACCGTTGACTCATAAGGTGGAACAAAATTTTCTAAAATTTTGGAGCCACAAGTGGTGGTAATTCCCTTAGTACACATATTGTCTTTAACAGCAATAGGTATACCAGCTAATAAATTAATTTCTTCACCAGCAGCAATTTTGGCATCCACTTGGCGAGCCTGTTCTAGAGCAATTTCTGGCGTAACACACAAAAAACTGTGTAATTTCGGCTCTAGTGCTTGAATGCGATCAAGGGCTTCTTGGGTAATTTCTACAGATGAACGCTCTTTAGTGATGAGTTGTTCGTGCAACTCGCGGATGGATGCCATGCAGTAACCTCTTTTACAATTAACAATTAACAATTATCAATGATCAATTACCATACAACTGACGTTGGGAGGTAAGCATTCAGCTATCAGCCGTCAGCCGTCAGCTTATGATAGTAATGCTTGGTTTATAGCTGATGACTCCTCCAGATGCGACAACACGCTCATTGTGAAGGCGAGACTAGCAGCCAAGAGTTCTCTTCACACCTGACGGCTGACGGCTCAATACTGACATTGCAAACTTAAAATAATGAAGTATTTCCTTATTTACTCTCACTAGAGACGCAGGGCAAGAAAGTTAGAAATTGATAATTGTTAATTGTTCATTGGTAATTGTATCTATGTTTGTAATTAAATTTGGGGCGATCGCGTGGATATTAATCATTGCTAAAAAGGCATTACAACTAGCAGCTACATCGATTTTATGTGTGGTCATGCTTTGTTACTCGCTTCCTGCTCAAGCAGCTAGTAAAATTAATCCAAAATTGGAAGAACAAGTTTTACAAATTATCCGCCAACATCCAGAAGTAGTTATTGAGTCTGTACAAGCATATCAACAGCAACAACAACAGCAAGTACAGCAGGCGCAACAGGCATTTGTCCAAGATTTTAAAACGCATCCCCAAAAAATTATTGGTCAATCTCCAACAACTGGGGCAAATGAGCAAAAAATTGTGCTAATTGAGTTTTCAGATTTTCAATGCCCTTATTGTGCCGAAGCTCATAAAACGCTAAAGCAGTTTATGGCAAAACATCAAGATGAAGTTAAATTAGTTTACAAACATTTCCCTTTAACTGCCGTTCATGCTGAATCATTAGTTGCTGCTCAAGCTGCTTGGGCAGCTAATCAACAAGGGAAGTTTTGGCAGTATGAAGACGAACTTTTTAGCAATCAAGATAAATTAGGTGAGGAATTTTATCTAGCTACTGCCCAAAAGTTGGATTTAGATTTAGAGAAGTTTAATAGCGATCGCAACGCGGCTTTATTATCCATTCAGCAAGATATGCGCTTAGGAGAGCAATTAGGGCTTACTGGCACTCCCTTCTTCCTAATGTTTCCTACAGGTAATTCTGAAGCTGATGGCAAAGTATTCTCTGGTGCTGTCCAGCTATCCGATCTAGAGAAAATATTTGCTGCGGTTAATTAAATACAACAATGCACGCAACTGGCGAGTGCGATCGCGCTTATTAGCATCAGCCAAAAACCATGACTTCTACCAACTGCTAAATATCCATAAATCTTAAAACGCGCTTCGGGTTTCGCCCAAGCCGAGCGCCGGATCTTGCTGATGTCCCGCCACCTTCATCGCACGCTGGTAGCGAGGGCGATCGCTAATTCTCGCCAGCCACGCCTTAATATTTGGACGGTTGTCAAGACCGACATTGTAAAATCCCTTCATCGTTCCGAATGGGAAGTGCATTATGATATCGGCGGCTGTGAACTCAGTCCCAGCGAAGTAGGTAGCCCTCGACAGGTGATCTTCAACTAGGAGCAAGTGGCGCTCAAGGCGTTCTTTTAGGGCGGACAGTACCGGAGAATTGCTGCCTGGTTTCGCAGCCATGCCCGCGATCCAGTTGAGACTGATCTGTGTCATTAAGCTGCCGTTAGCGTAGTGGAGCCAGTATAAGTAGTCAGGATACTGCGATGAGGTGACGGGAACAGTAAGCCGCCCATTCCCATAGCGGGCTAGTACGTACTCAATGATCGCGCCTGACTCTGCCAGCACGATCTCACCATCACAAAGCACTGGCGCACTGCCAAGCGGATGAACAGAGCGCAGTTCATCTGGAGCGAACTGTGTGACAGGATCACGTTGGTATACACGCATTTCATACGGCAACTCTAGTTCCTCTAGTAGCCAAATGATCCGCTCGGACTGGGAAAAGTTGAGATGGTGGACTGTGAGCATATCCCCGAAAATGGCTTGCCTTGCGTGAACTTTGGTTTGAGTATAGCAACGCCAACGGCGCTAACACTTCAACCCTGGGATGATTGCTAATAGGAGTGCGATCGCATCGCTAAAACCAGAAAATTGATTAAAAGGTTGTGGAAGAAGCAAACAAAAAGCTAACTGCTAATAGCTAACTGCTATAAATTGATAATTGTTAATTGTTAATTGTTAATTGATAGCTGTAAATCTTAACGTAAACATTCAGGGAAAAGGCTTTCCCATCCTCTGCTTGCATGGGCATCCTGGTTCAGGTAGCAGTATGTCTGTGTTTACGAATCACCTTTCCCAGAGGTTCCGAACTATTGCGCCTGATTTGCGGGGATACGGTAGCAGCCGTACTCAGCAAGATTTTTCTATGACTGACCATTTAGTAGATTTGGAAGCACTTTTAGACCGCCTTCAAATTGAAAAATGCTTAGTCTTGGGATGGTCGTTGGGAGGAATTATGGCGATGGAATTAGCCCTGAAATTTCCACAACGAGTTACAGGTTTAATTTTAATTGCCACTGCTGCCCGTCCGAGAGGCAATCATCCACCGATTAGCTGGCAGGATAATTTTTATACAGGGTTAGCTTCAATTGTCAATCGGATTACCCCAGGTTGGCAGTGGAATATTGATAACTTAGGGAAGCGATCGCTCTACCGCTACCTCATTCAACAACACACCCCCCAGGCTTATCAATATCTCGCTCTAGAGGCAATGTCAGCTTATCTACAAACCTCTACTGCTGCCACCAAAGCACTTAATCAGGCACTCCAAGCTGGCTACAATCGACTAGCAGATATTCAGCAAATTGAATGTCCCTGCCTGGTTCTAGCTGGCGCAAATGACCGCCATATCACTCCTGAGTCCAGCTTAGAAACATCTCAAAACCTTAAAGATAGTCAGTGGCAATGCTATCCCAATACCGCTCACTTGTTTCCTTGGGAAATTCCTGAGCAAGTAATTAGAGACATTGACCACTGGCTAGACGACCACCCGGAACTAATGTTATAGCAGTCAGCTATCAGCCATCAGCTTAGGCTACACCACGGCGCATAGCGCCTACAGCTTTTTTCAGGTTGAATAGATATCTACACAAAATCAAAGGTGCTAACCCTTGAACCTATGTAGAGAAGCGCCATGTCGCGTCTCTACATTCTTATTCGCGTCTCTACATTATTAAGAAATTTGACCGCTAAGATATGGCTGTTTCTCGCGGTCAAAACGCTCCCCCAAATCGTCTGCAATAGTGAGATTCTCAGGTTTACACCGCTTAATGTTCACGCTAATACCCTGCGCTCCTTCATTTTGTAGATCTTCAAGATACCCACTCTTAGCCGCAGTAGCTTCCTTAGCACTTAAGAAAGGGCCAAAATAGTAGGTACAGCGAGGGTGCTGGGTAACAATCTCAATCCACCAAGCCAATCCAAAGACTTGGAAAATGTTAATCAAGTTTTCTTTCATTTTCATATTGGTTTTAGGGGATGCAACGTGGTATTAAACTGCATAGATCTTTACAATTTTTTATACTCCGTCACGTTGATTTTTTAAAGTATTTTTTGGGAGAGAATGTATTTGTAGCCGATTTGACCAACGCTGGCGATAAACTTCGTACAAGGACATTGCTGCTGCTACTGAGGCATTTAGGCTAGGGGTTTTTCCTTGCAAGGGAATGGAAACTAGGAAGTCACAAGCTTTTTGTGTTAGCAAACCCAATCCTTCACCTTCAGAACCAATTACTAATACTACTGGCCCTGTGAATTCAACTGTGTGTAGTAGTTTACCGGAATTAGCAACAGTGCCATAAATCCAAAATCCTGCTGCTTTTAATTCTTCCAAGGCACGGCTGAGATTGACAACTCTAGCTACTGGAAAAGTTTCTAAAGCGCCAGCACCGACTTTCATCACGGTGGAAGTTACACCAGCCGCGCGGCGTTGAGGAATTACTAATCCTTGAGCGCCTACAGCTTCGGCTGTCCGAATAATTGCCCCTAAGTTATGGGGATCACTAATGCTATCTGCTACCAAGATGACAGGTTGCTCGCTAACAGCTTTAGCTTGCTCAATTAAATCGGTTAACTCTATGTAATCATATGGTGAAACTTGGGCTGCTATCCCTTGATGATTGCCTCCGTTGGTAATTTGGCTCAAACGCCGAGCCTCTACTTCATCAATCACAGTTCCATTAGCTTTAGCTTGCAATATTAATGAATGGAACTGGGGATCGTAACGTAACTTAGTCAGCAGCCAAATTCTGTTGATCTGTCGCTGATTTTCTAATGCAGCTAAGACGGGATGACGACCATAAATCATGTCGTTATCTTGTTCTAATAACGTACCCGCAGGTTCAACAACATCTGAACCAGAACCTACAGGATTCTCAATTTTACGCTTGATATAATCACGTTTATTGCTGCGTTCATTTTCATCCCTAGAGTATGCTGGGACAGATTTAGCACTGTCACGGCGACCAAAGGGCGGCTTGCCTGGTTTGTCAAAAGTACGTTTTTTCCTGTATTCAGTATCGTTATCGTTTTTATAGCTAGACACAGGTTTAGTGCGATCGCCACGACCACGAACTGGCTTGACATCAGGAGAGAATCTAGTGTCATCTTGATAGTTAGACACAGGTTTTGGGCGATCGCCACGTCCGCGAACTGGTTTAACTTCAGGAGAGAAGCGGGTTTCTTCTTGATATCTAGACACAGGTTTAGTGCGATCGCCACGACCACGAACTGGCTTGACATCAGGAGAGAAGCGGGTTTCTTCTTGATATCTAGACGCAGGTTTTGGGCGATCGCCACGACCACGGACTGGCTTGACATCAGGAGAGAAGCGGGTTTCTTCTTGATATCTAGACGCAGGTTTTGGGCGATCGCCGCGACCACGAACTGGCTTGACATCAGCAGAGAACTGAGAGTCGTCTTGATATCTAGACGCAGGTTTAGCACGTTCACTGCGAATGCGAACAGGCTTACCTTTACTGGGTTTACCCACAGGAGGCAACCGACGGTCTTTATTACTCATGTTTTAATACTTGCTGTTGCTGGGTTGGAATCTAGTTGTAACAGTGCTAATAGCTCAGTTAAACGCTGGGTATCAGTTAGGTAAAGATAACCGATTAACGCCTCAAAACTGGTAGCTTGTTGATAAATTTTGGGATCAAGTCGTTTAGGACATCCACTGGCAGCGTTACGACCACGGCGGATAATTTCTAATTCTTTTGTAGTAAGGTGATGTTCAAGCGATCGCAAATGATCTGCCTGAGTTTCGGCTCGCACTTGAGAGACTACTTGATGATGATAGCTTTGCGATCGCTTGGGTGGCAGTAAAAAACAGGCGCGGATATACAATTCGTAAACAGCATCTCCCAGATATGCTAGCGCTGTTGGTGAAAGTTGCTGTATTTGGGACGATGAATCGCTGGTTGCACTTAGCTGATTAAAACGCAATTCCGCCCAAAAGAGCGCTGATTTGGTTGCTGGGTCATTTGAACACCCGCCCTCCTGTAAATTCAACCCTTTTGTCCTACCTTAATATCTAAAATTTTAGCGTTGCCTGCTTGAAGTAGCAGTATCTAGCAGAATAAACAAGCTATCCAGTTACAACCGGATAGCTTGACTATCTATAGTTGATTTTTTAAGCCTGCGCGATCTTCTCTAGAGCGGTTTCAACTGAAGGCTGCAATGAGAGAAACTGTTCTAAGCGAACCAGCTTAACCGTCTGCGTCACACGGGGATTGCTGACTATTTGCAAACTTCCCTCGACACTTTGCGCCTTTTTCACTAGCTGCACTAGAGCGCCCAAACCAGAGCTATCAACAAAATCTATCTTAGAAAGATCCAAGACAATATGCTTTGGGCCATCCTCAATATACTTGCCGACCACCTTCCGAAATGTCGGCTCAGAGAAGGCATCTAACAAGCCCGTGAGGCGGAATAACTGATAATTTTCCTTAACTTCGTGTGTACCCCTTAAGCTGACGGTCAGGGTTAGTGGTTCAGGAATAATGCCCTCCTAGCTGTATCTTTTGAACGTCAAGGCACTAGGATACTGTGGATCAAGTTCCAAATCTTATATGGTATCAACTTGTTTTGGCATGGCAAGCAAAAGCCCAATAAGCGCCAAAACCATAAACACACTATCCTGTTGCCAAAAGTGTTAGTGAAGCATTTTAGCACATAATGACCATTATTGATGTATTTAAAAGTAGGGTTTAGGAAATGAATAATTTTGTTTTTAATCTATTTCCTCAGTCCTCAATTTTGAGATTGGCGATGCGATCGCATTGTTTGGATAAACTGCCCAAATAAGTAGTCCGCATCGTGTGGCCCAGGGCTAGCTTCTGGATGGTACTGTACAGAAAAGAATGGTAAAGACTTGTGCCGTAAGCCAGCGACAGTGCGATCGTTGAGGTTAAGGTGGGTAATTTCTACATTTCCATCTAAGGAATCGGCAGTTATAGCAAAACCGTGATTTTGACTTGTAATTTCCACCTGCTGTTTCAAACCAGCAGGGTGATTTAAGCCGCGATGACCAAACTTCATCTTGAAAGTTTCAGCACCTAAAGATAAGCCGAGAATTTGGTGACCCATGCAAATACCAAAAACAGGTTTATCGCTATCTAGCAATGCTTTAGTAGTCTCTATTCCCTCTTTAACTGCGGATGGGTCGCCAGGGCCATTAGAAAGAAAAATTCCATCTGGGTTATGTTTGACGATTTCCTCTGCTGGAGTATCTGCGGGAACAACGATCACGCGGCAACCATAACTGGCAAGACGGCGCAGAATGTTGCGTTTAATCCCAAAATCAAGTGCTACAACAGTGAAAGTTTCTACCTGTTCGGTACTATTGATAGGTCTAAATTCCCAAAGAGTCTCAGTGGGATCTGACCATTCATAAACTTCTTTAGTTGTAACTTCTTGAACAAGATTTAACCCAGCCATACTGGGGGCAGACTGCACCTGCTGTAGTAATTCAGCCGGATCAAGAATTTCAGAGGAGATAGCACCATTCATTGCTCCCGCAGAGCGAAGTTTACGAGTGAGCGCCCTAGTATCAATCCCGTAAATCCCTGGTATATTGTGTTTTTTTAGATAGTCTGGTAACGATTGAGTTGAGCGCCAATTACTTGGTCGATTACAGATATTACGAGCTATAGCACCGCGCACTTGCGGTTTACTAGATTCTTCGTCTTCTGGGTTAACTCCGGTGTTGCCTAATTCAGGATAAGTAAATGTGACAATTTGACCACAATAGCTGGGGTCTGTTAACACTTCTTGATATCCGGTCATTCCGGTATTAAATACTACTTCTCCAATAGTTGTGCCAGAAGCACCAAAAGACCAACCTTTGAAGGTTGTACCATCTGCAAGCACGAGGATAGCTGGTTGGGGGGCAGAAACGGGCATAGAAACCGAAGGTAAGCTAAGTTGCGTGGCTGATATTAGCACAACTAAATTAAGCTAGTTGTGTTTATAACTGACAAATGCGATCGCATTTAAGAAAATTATCCAACACTACATCTAGAGCGAGGTCTTGTCTCTCGTGCAAATACTAACTGCTAACTGCTAATCGCTAATTGCTACAGTGAGAGTTGACACCAACAGTAAAGTTATGCTATCTAGACAACACCCTTCAGCGACTATCCTGCTACTGGCAAGCACACTAGCATTGGTCAGTGTTGCTTGTAGCGATGTCAATTCATTAGATAGTTCCAGTGAATCAGTTAAGGGTGTCTCTGACTCAACCAACAGCACTACTTCACCACGCAATCCCCCTAATTTTGTTGATCCAACAACAGTCAGCCCTTCCAATATTAACGTAGGAAATCCCTACGAATGGGCAATGCAGGCGGCTCAAAGCGCAACTATGATTAGTCAATCGGCACAGTCAATAGATGATTGGAATTTAGCTATTACTCATTGGTTAGAAGCAATTGATTTTTTGAAAACTGTGCCAACTTCTAGCCCTTATTATGGGATCGCCAACAACAAAATAGGCGAGTACCAGCGTCAACTAATCTCTGCCCAACAGCAAGTAATCCGTTTGAGCCAAAAATATAACTCGGCTGATACAGTGGCTGTATCTCCAAATCTCACAGAAAATCCCTTCAATCCTACCTCCCCTGAAAATATCACCCCATTAGAGTTAGGGCAACCCAAAAACCAATCAAAATCATCTTCTAATCTCAAAGTATTTACTGTCCCCATCAAAAGAAGAGCCTCTGGTACTCCTGTAATTGATGTTACTTTTAACGGCTTACATACTTTTGAAATGGTGATGGATACAGGCGCTAGTACAACCGTGATTACCCCAACAATGGCAGATCAAATTGGTGTCAAAGTTGAGGAAATAGTTATGGCAGATACAGCCAGCGAGAAAAGAGTAAAATTCGGTGCAGGTAGGGTAAAATCAATTGCTGTTGAGGGTGCTGTTGCTAAAAACATTAAAGTGGCGATCGCTACTTCAGGTTTAGAAGCAGGATTGTTAGGACAAGACTTTTTGAGTAGATATGATATTTTGATGAAGCGAGATGTCATTGAATTTCATCACCGTTGAAACAATTAGCGATTGGCAGCTAACTATGACCGATGACCGCTACTTAACTTCCAAAATATCTTCTTAAATAGGTTTCTAAAGATTCCATTGTGATCTGAAAAGTTGACTCTAAACGTTCAACCTGATCCCGTGTACAGAAAAATTCATTATCCAACAAAGTCCGCAGCGTACCAAGAGCATTCTGTGCATTAGGATTAAACAATCCCACCGCACTACGCACACCATCAAACACCAACAATGGTGGGTTAATTACAATTGGTTCTTTATTGAAAATACGACCAAAGATACGGGGAATATCTTGGCGCTGTAAAATATCTGATCCTCCCACAGAGAAAATTTGATTTTTTGCGGCTTCAATATTGATGGAATCTACAGCAATCTTAGCTAAGTCATCAGTACTTACAATAGAAGTACGGCTTTTAGGATCGCCAATAAGTAAATAAACTCCAGTTTGTCGAAATCTTTCAGCCAAGGGTAGCAAATTCGATGCAAAACCTGAAGGACGGAGAATAGTATAATTTAAACCACTCGCTTGCAAATATTTTTCTACTTCCCGCTTTGCCTTAAATACTGGTGCGTCTTCATAACCTCTGTCCACTCCCAATACAGAAATAAATACAAAGTGTTGTACACCAGCAGCTTTGGCTTGATCAATTAGTTCAATATTGGCGCGATAATCTAACCCCTGGGCATTACCCCCAGAACCGTGTGCGCTGATGATATACTGCACACCTTGACAGGCTTTTTGAATATCCTTGTCTTGTTGCAAATCACCAATAAAAATTTGGGAACCCCGTTGTTCTAATTCTGAATATCGGGATGTGAGGCGCACAAATGCCCGCACACTCATCTCGCGTTCCCGTAACAGTTGCACAATTCTGCGTCCTAGTCCTCCTGTTGCTCCAGTTACTAAAAACATCACAACAATTCCTTAATTTTGACTTATTTTTAACTAAATACCAGATATTGTTAATTAATCAATCCCTCCTTAGAAAGTTTTTTTGTTATTACTTTATAAAGTATAAAAATTGCCCATACAACTTATGAATTCCGGCGACCGACACCTTTATTCTATTTTGATAAACTAACAACTACTGGAGTATGATCGCTTGGTTGTGTAAGTTTTCTAGGTGCTACATCAATTGTGCAACTAATTGATTTTTCGTAGAGATCAGGTGTTAAGTAGTGATGGTCTATACGCCAACCCCTATTATGGCGAAAAGCACCTGTGCGATAATCCCACCAAGTATAGTTTCCTGTTTCTTGGTTAAATTTCCGAAACGCATCAGCAAAACCTAACTCTTTAATTGCGCTTAAAGCTTGGCGTTCTAATTCAGATGCCATAATCCTACCTTTATAGGCTGCTGGATCGTGAATATCTTTATCTTCTGGGGCAATATTAAAGTCACCACAAATACATATTCCAATACCTTCTGTCTGCGCTTCTTCACCTGCTATTTCTAATGTCTGACTTGTTATTAACATTTGCAGGTATTCGCGCAAAACTTTTAGCCACCGTAACTTGTATTCATATTTATCACTACCTACAGCCGCACCATTAGGAACGTAAAGATTAACAATACGAATACCATCAACTACACCAGTAATAACGCGCTTTTGTTCATCTAAATCACCTACTATGTTTTCACCTAAAACTGGTGCAAACCCAGTACTAACATTTGTTAAAGGTGGACGACTAATGATAGCAACACCATTATAAGATTTTTGCCCTGAAGTGTAGACGTGATAGCCTAGTTCTTCAAGTGGAGTACGAGGAAATTTTTCATCTACAACTTTAGTTTCCTGTAAACACAAAGCATCTACAGGGTTATCTTGCAACCATTGCACCACATGGTCTAAACGAGTGCGAATTGAATTAACATTCCAAGTAGCAATTTTCATAATTAGCTTTCAGCAGTCAGCAGTCAGCAAGAAAAACTATAGACTTTCAAAGCCAAAATGTCAAAATTGTAAAACTAATTGCTAATCGCTAATTGCTAATTACTAAATAGCACAAGTTAACTCGCCAGCTTTTTGAGTAAACCGCAGGTTTTCACGATAATCTACTCTACAATCAATTACTGAAGGTACAGGTTGAGCTAAAGCAGTTTTTAGGATAGGAATAAAGTCAGCAGTTGATTCAACTCGGTATCCTTTTAAACCCATACTTTCGGCTAATTTAACAAAGTCAGGATTGCTAAATTTAATAAAAGCTGATTCACCAAATTGATTTTGTTGTTTCCACTCAATTAAGCCATATCCGCCATCATTAAAAATGATCGTAACAAATGCAGTGCCAATTCTCAAAGCTGTTTCTAATTCTTGGCAATTCATCATAAAACCGCCATCACCAGTAACAGCAACTACCTGTTGTTTTGGCGCAACTAATTTAGCTGCGATCGCACCTGGAATTGCAAACCCCATCGCCGCAAACCCATTAGATATCAAGCACGTATTTGGGCGATCGCAATGATAATGTCGCGCCATCCACATCTTATGAGCGCCAACATCACTAATTACAATATCATCCGCTTGCATTACTTGTCGCAAATCATAAATTAATTTTTGTGGCTTAATTGGAAACTCTTGATCGTTAGCATACTGCTCATAATCGGCGCGAATATCATCCCGCAAATTTAACGCACCAGGCTCAGGCTTATTACTACGATCTGCACGTTGTAAAATTTCATTTAGTGAATCTGAAATATCACCGACTACTTCCACAATTGGAATATAACTACTATCAATTTCAGCCGGAATTGCCCCAATATGAATTATCTGAATTTTACCATCAGGATTCCATTTCTTAGGAGAATATTCAACTAAGTCATAACCAATAGCAATTACTAAATCAGTTTCCTCGAAACCGCAACTAATATAGTCTCGTGATTGCAAACCAACTGTCCACAACGCCAAAGGATGTGTATAGGGAATTACCCCTTTACCCATAAATGTATTTGCCACAGGAATATTTAATTTAGTAGCAAATTCAGTTAAAGCAACGCTCGCATTAGCTCTAATCGTACCATTTCCACCTAAAATTATCGGATTCTTAGCTTGAGAAATTATTTTTGCTGCTTGATCAATACTCCGAAAGGAAGCAAAGGTTTTTTCTAAGTCACCCTTACTTAAAGGTTCTCCACCAACAGACATCGCAGCAATATTTTCTGGTAAATCTATATGTACTGCACCTGGCTTTTCTGTTTGAGCTACTTTAAAAGCTTTCCTAACAACTTCTGGAGCAATCCCAGGTCTAACAATCTGCTTGTTCCATTTAGTAACGGGAGCAAACATTGCCACCAAATCTAAATACTGGTGGGATTCAATGTGCATCCTATCTGTGCCAACTTGCCCAGTAATTGCTACTAAAGGTGCGCCATCTAAATTAGCATCTGCAACTCCTGTCATTAAGTTTGTAGCACCAGGGCCTAAAGTAGAAAGGCATACTCCAGCTTGTCCTGTTAAGCGACCATAAACATCAGCCATAAAGGCAGCACCTTGTTCATGGCGGGTTGTAATAAATTGAATTGAAGAATTTTTCAGCGCTTCTAGTACGTGCAAGTTTTCTTCACCAGGAAGCCCAAAAATGTAACGTACACCTTCATTTTCCAAGCAGCGTACTAATAGTTCAGCAGTATTCATAATTATAGGGAGGAGAGAGGGGAGAGGAGTTAATCAATTACTCAATAAGTCAAGATCAAGGTTCTGCTCATTGATAATTGATAATTGTTAATTGATCCAGACTGTTTTGATATTCACAAACTCATGAATACCTTGGATACCGAGTTCGCGCCCATACCCAGAACGTTTAATTCCACCAAAAGGTAAGCGTGGATCGGATTTAACTAAGCCGTTAATAAATACTGCACCCGCTTCTATTTCATTAATTAAGCGATCGCATTCAGGCTTTTCTGTTGTCCAAGCACTTGCGCCTAACCCAAATGGAATTGCATTTGCTCTTTTAATCGCTTCATCAATATTGGCAACTCTAAATAGCAACGCTACAGGGCCAAAAAATTCCTGATCGTCTGCGGGTGTGCCTGGTGGCAAATCTGCCAAAATTGTCGGCGGATAATAGTTACCTGGACGCTCAGATAAAGCTTTTCCGCCAGTTAGTAATTTTGCACCTTGACTAATACATCCTTGTACTAAGTTATCTAAATCATCCAAAATTCCAGGCGTTGCTAATGGCCCTAAATCAATTTCTGGATTGCTCGGATCGCCAATTTTTAAAGCTTGGAATTTTTCTATTAAACTTTGTTGAAATTCATCCGCGATCGCATCTACCACAATAAAGCGTTTAGCAGCAATGCAAGATTGACCATTATTTAACATTCTTGCTGCTACTGCTGTACTAACAGCAGCTTCTAAATCCGCACTTTCTAAAACAATAAACGGATCGCTTCCCCCCAATTCCAAAACAGTTTTTTTAATATGCTTACCCGCAATAGCAGCCAAACTAGCACCTGCTGCTTCACTCCCTGTCAATGTTGCAGCTTTCACTCGCTCATCTGCAACTATCGCCGCAACTTTATCTGCACCTACTAGCAAGCTTTGAAATACTCCCACAGGAAAACCCGCCTGTTGCAAAATTTCCTCTATTGCTAAAGCGCACTGGGGTACATTAGAAGCGTGTTTCAGTATTCCTACATTTCCTGCCATTAATCCAGGTGCAGCAAAGCGAAACACTTGCCAAAAGGGAAAATTCCAAGGCATTACTGCCAAAATTATCCCCAAAGGTTGATAACGCACAAAACTTTGACTAGCATCAGTGGAAATTGCTACATCTGCCAGAAATTTCGCCGCGTTTTCTGCATAGTAGCGACAGACTAAAGCACATTTATCTATTTCTGCGATCGCACCTTTGATCGGCTTACCCATTTCTAGAGTCATAATTTTAGCAAAGCGATCGCGTTGCGCTTCTAAAATGGATGCAGCTTTATTCATCCACTCTGCTCTTTGAGCTATAGATATCCCACGATAATGCTCAAACGCCTGCTGCGCCTGTCTCAGCTTGGCTTCAATTTCCACATCCGTCAATGGCTCAAAAGTTTTGAGCGTTTCCCCTGTGGCTGGGTTAATCGAAGCGATTCCCATTTATTAGCCCTCCAATCTCGATCTTAGCTGGAGTAGCAATTCAGACATTTTTATAAATTAAAGATGCGTTAGCTAGAACCATTGTAGAGACCTTGTATGCAACGTCTCTATATTCTGTTGGCGCAATCAGTTTGAGCGATCAAGCTGCGTGTCCCCCACCATACACCTATAGGACTGTTCAAGGATTTCAGGTAAAAATTCTACTTCTGCGCTCAACTTAGATACCTCTAGGTCTTGCCAACTTACATCAGCTACCTTGCTACTTCCAGCATTAAATATCTATTTTAATCTTACTATGATAAAAAATCTATCTAAAGTACCATAAAATTACAATCTTTGTAATTTTTTAACATATTCTTTCGTTTTTTGAAGTTTTTAGTTATTATTGAAAAAATCATATTCCCAATTTGCTTAATTTTTTCGATTTACGAGGAAAAATGAGCTAAGTCTGGGCGTAACTATGAGCCAATCCTGATTGCAAGTGCCATTTTGCCGCTTGGGGAGTGCCTGCATAGCTATTGCAGTGAAGCTGACAGTTGTACCACATTCGGTAGAAAATAGAATGGATACATTACAACAATCCGTCGGTAGCGAACCAACTTATATGGTCACTAAAGGTATAGGTTGTTTGAAAAAAACACCCTTAATTTTGGCAGTTGACGATGATGAAGACAACTTGCTGCTACTGACTTACACCCTGGAACCCCTCAATTGTTCAGTGATCACTGCTGTTGATGGTCAGACTGCACTTCATAAGGCACGTAGCGAACATCCAGATTTAATTTTATTGGATATTATGTTGTATCCAATAGATGGTATCCAGATTGTGTCTGAATTAAAGCAAGATCCCAACACCAGGAACATTCCAGTCGTTGCTGTTACAGCTTTAGCAAGATCAGACGACCGAGAAAGAATTCTAAAGGCTGGGTGTAACGACTATATTAGTAAGCCCTATATGCTAGAGGAAATGGAAGCAATCATTCGTCGCTACGTCGGTTGAATATTATCTGAAGACACCATGACAGATTTATCAGAAATTTCCCTCTGAGGTGCAGAACCTAAAATAACAATCAGCCCAGTACGACCAGTTTCTAAGGTAGCATCGCTCAGTAGATCAATAACGGGTACATTCAAGACATCTTCAATTATTTGTTGCATCTGAGTTTGAATTACTTTATTCAAATCTAAGCGTACTTGTTGGGCTAACTCAGAATGACCCTTGTTAAGTAATACTTTTTCTGGTTGCGTTAGGCACCCATCAATCACAATTGCAAGCTGTTCATTAAACAACTCGCAACTCACATGACTAGGTTGGTGACCCAGTTTTTGACTGTACAAAGTTTGGATTCGTTGGGAAAGTACTTCCTCTAGTTGTTCACGGACTTTTGTTGGGAGTGACCTATTTATAGGCATATAATTATAACCACATAAGAACCCGACATTATTTCTGAGAGTTTTAGTTCATGCTATCAATTGCAAAAACCTGAGTTTTACTGCCTAAAGGTATATATAGCAGTCAGCTATCAACTATCAGATGATAGCTACGCCATGATTTTTGAATCGAAAATTTCTCTGGATCTAAAGAAAGATGCTGCTGTAAAGGTTTCATCCGAGCTAGGGAATGAGCCGATTGGCACAGCCCCGAACGTAGATGTTGGATGTTCCCTCATGCAGGGAATATCTGTAGATGCAAAAATCTGCCCTGTTTCAAGCGGTGAAGTGTCAATAAAAAATTCCGTATATCAGATCACATTTTTCTCAGTTTTAGTTTGAAATAATAAGTTCGTAACTAGCAGATTTTCCGGTAAATTAATTAATTCTTAAAACTAATTTAATTATTGGTTAAGTTGATCTAGATCACTTCTACATCGCTAGAAAATCAAGTAATCTCTATCTTGAGACATATAGGTGTATTCCAAATTTACATTTGGGCTCTAAGATCTAGTTGAGCAAGTACGAGCCAGTCAGTTTCGAGCGCCGCGCTGCCGCTTGAGGAATGCCTCGTCCACTCTACTGTTAAGGATAACCCGACAAATTCACGATCTCCCTAAACAGAGTATGGATATGGAATTTTTTCTCTGCGGCACTAAGCAAACTATTGACCAACGACCATTAGTTTTAGCGGTAGATGATGATGAAGATAATTTATATTTACTTACTTACATACTTGAATTGTTAGATTGTGCTGTGATTACGGCTGGCAATGGAGAGGATACTTTAGCCTTAGCTAAAAAATATCAACCAGATATTATTTTGCTGGATATTCTCTTGCCAGATTTGCATGGTATAGAGGTAATACATAGACTAAAGCAGAACGAGCTCACAAGCTTAATTCCAATTATTGTTGTTACTGCTTTAGCAAGAACACAAGATAGAGATCAGGCTATTGTAGCAGGTTGTAATGAATACATTACGAAACCCTTTAATATTCAAAACCTCGAAAATTTAATTCGCTATTATTTTGTCAAGTCAGATAAATTTTTCAAAAGTCGAGCAATTACAAGTTCCGAAGTGCTGGTGAATCAGCCAATACAGCAATAGTACCACTACGACCTGTATCTAATTTAGAATCACTCAACAAGTCAATTACAGCTATTCCCACAATTTCTTCAATTAGTGCTTTGATCTGAGGTTGAATCACTTCTTCTAAATCTGAGCGTAGTTGTTCAGCTAAATCTTCTTTCCCATTTTCTGCTAATAATTGTTCTGGTTTTGTTAATGAATTTTCCATAATAATAGCTATTTTGGAATCAAAAATTTGACAAACAATTTTAGTAGGTTGATGCCCTAACTCATTGCGATATAAAGCCTGGATACGCTGAGAAAGAGTTCTTTCTAGTTGACCGCGTGTAACACTTGGTTTTTCCATTGGCGTATACCTAGACCTAAATTGGTTTCCAGAAATGTTCCTGCTCTAATCTAACTTTAGCAGGATGATTAAATATAAAAAAGTATTAGCAGCAAAATACTCTAAAAAAAATTAAACCCTACTATGTCTGAGTAGGGTGTGAGAGGTTAAGGGGTATATTAAATAGCATCGGTGGCAGTAAACTGAAAACGAAGCCTGGTAATTGTTAATTGTTCATTGTTCAAGTGGAAGGGTAAATTAAGATTTTGTAGGTTTCTGGAGTAGGAGCGATCGCCTGCTCTACTGCTGCACTAAGATCTTTGAGTGAGTAGCGATCGCTAATCAAAGCATCAACATCAATGCGTTGATTAAACACAATATCTGTGGCTAAAGCTTGCACCCGATAGGAAGAACTATAACTGCCCATCAAGTCAATTTCGCGCCGATAGAGAATATTCGGATTAAGCGGAATTTCAACTTGATCGGGAAATTCTGCAAAAAATAGAATCTTGCCGCCCTTGCGTGTACAATCGAGTGCTTGGAAGAAAGCTTTCTCACTGGGAACCGCCAGGAGAGTGGTATCAACTCCTAGACCGTTAGTTAGTGCTTGTATTTTACTAGGTAATTCTGGATCGCGGGCATCAAATGCCGCTTCAGCACCAACTTGCAAAGCTTTTTCAATTCTTGATGGTAGTAAATCAGTGGCGATCGCTATTCCACCAAAGTACTTTACCAACATAATAAACATTAACCCAATTGGGCCAGCCCCCGTTACCAGAACTGTTTGCCCAGGTTTAATATCAGCTTTTTTAACTGCTTTGAGACAACAGTTGGTTGGTTCTACAAAACTCGCTTGCTCAAAACTAATATTATCTGGAATGGGTATTAACCCACCGTTACGCACAATATGCCCTGGAACTTTGACATATTCTGCAAAACCGCCGCCACTAGGAGCAAACCCTGCTGTTGTAGTGATGTTTTTGTAGACATCGCACATCGAAAAGTTGTCATTGAGACAGTAGGCGCAGTGCATACAAGGAATATGGTGCATCACTACAACCCGTTGTCCCGTTTGCCAACTTGTGACAGATTCTCCTACTGCGGCGATCGTACCAGCAGTTTCATGCCCAAATATGCGCGGTGGTTCATAAAGAGGATAGCGAATCTTTTTTATATCTGATTGACATAAACCCACCACTGCTACTTTTACCAGTACTTCATCTGCTGCAATTATGGGTACTGGCACTTCTTCATAACTTAATTGATTGACACCTCGGAATACTTGCGCTTTCATTTTTATACTCTTTGACCACCGCTAATTGACTGTAACATTAGCAATTAGGCATCACCATTATTTGCGATATCTCAAGCTGCTATATATCATATTTAAAAAAAATAGTCTACCTTCTACAGAAATATATCAATTTATAATAATTAAAATTTGACTAAAGAACTCCAAAAATAATCTCTGTTTGGAGTTTTTCCGGATCTATTAGTCCTAAATCAGAAACAGGTATTAGCAACCATACGACAGGTATCTGCTATGCCTTTAAAAAAATTTTTAGTTTTGTGTAGTTTAGTAGCAATCTCTGTTCCAGCAATTCCTTTAAATAATCACTATAGCTCAACTAAGCTGCTGCCTCATAATTATGATCAAGGTTTAAGTTTTCACGCCCAACGTCCAAGGGATCAATCTCCTCATCGGGGTACTGGTCGCCGTGAATTGTATCAACAAGTAGCGCTCGCGCACTTATAAAACTGTTTTAATAACAATGTTGACATAAGTCCCTGCTTCTAAGCATCTTCCCAAGCATCCGCATTGGAGGTGGGGATAAATTCATTTAAATATTGTCTTGCTCAAATTTCAAATTATTTTGAAAACCAGCCTATAATTCGGACGGGGTGCAATAGATTCGCACTTTGTAGCTGTTACGGTTCTAGTCTGGGTTTGTGAGTAATCCTGAAATGAGCAACGACATAGATCTGATTAAAAGCCTTTGTCCTAGTGCAATGGATCAGATCCTAATTTACCTGGCTTTCAGCGCCATGAGAACTGGCGGGCATAGACACGGGGCGTTTTTGGACGCTGCGGCAACTGCTGCAAAATTTGCCATTTACATGACTTATATGGAGCAGAGTCATAACATCCGTATGACTGGGCATCTGCACCATATAGAACCGAAAAGGGTTAAGGTAATTGTTGATGAAGTTAGAAAAGCTTTAACCGAAGGGAAACTGCTGAAAATGCTAGGTTCTCAGGAACCAAGCTATTTAATTCAGTTTCCCTATGTTTGGTTGGAAAGATATTCTTGGAATGCGGGGCGATCGCGTATTTCTGGTACTAGCCTGACAACTGACGAAAAGCGGCACATCGAAGCCAAAGCGCCAGAAAGCCTCCCTGATGCCCAAATAATTACCTCTATCCAGTTTTTAGAATTAATAGAATTTCTCCATAGCCGTTCTCAGGAAAACTTACCGCCGGATCAGTGCCTACCTTTAAGTGAAGCTTTGGCAGAACACATCAAGCGTCGCTTAATTTATGCTGGTACAGTCACACGAATTGATTCTCCCTGGGGTTTACCTTTCTATGCACTAACACGCATTTCTTACTCTCCAGCAGACCCAGAAGAGCGTACTTATATCATGATTGAGGATACGGCTCGATATTTCCGATTAATGAGGGAATGGGCAGCGCGTCAGCCTCAAGTAATACGCTTATTGGAAGAATTAGATATTTTGCCGGAACAGATGGATCAAGCGATCGCAGAACTTGATGAAATCATCCGTACTTGGGCAGATAAATATCATACTAGCGGGGGTCAACCAATGGTCTTACAAATGATATTTGGGTCGAAATCTGATTGAAAATGAGAGGAGGGAGGAGAGAGGGGGCTATCAAAAATTTTCTGGGTTTGGTTGTGAGCAATAAATTAATTGTTAATTGGGTTGAATAGCAACTTTAATTGCTATACGATTCTTCATGTCTTGAAAAACTTTTTCTAAGTCTTGCAAGGGTCGGCGATCGCTCAATAACAATTCAAAAGGAATTGTGCGACTAGCTAGTAGTGATAGCGCCTCTCGCACGTAGGTTGGTGTGTTGTGAAAAACACCTTTAAGTGTGAGTTCGTTATAGTGCAGTTGTTCGGTGTTAACGGTAATAGTAGTATTTTTTGGGCAACCGCCAAATAAGTTAATTGTGGCACCAGGACGACCGAGTGCGATCGCACTTTCCCATGCCGTAGGTACGCCAGTAGCTTCAATTACTACATCTGCACCCCAACCGTCGGTTAAATCTCTTACTACTGCTGGTAAATCATTAATTTGATGGTAATTAAATGTGCGGACTGCTCCTAATTTCTCGCCAATCTGTAGCCGTTGCTCGCTACCGCCAAATAAAAATACTTGCTCTGATTGATTAGCCAATGCTGCTACAAACATTAAACCAATTGCACCGTCACCCAGCACTAATACTCGCGAATTTGATTGAACGTTAGAACGAGCTATACCATGTAATACACAAGCCAGAGGCTCTGTCATCGCTGCTAGGGCATCTGGTAAATCATCTGGTATAGCCAACAAGTTATGCTGCACAATTTGTGCAGGTATTTTCAGATATTGGGCAAATGTGCCGTTATTCCAAGTTAAGTTAGGGCAAAGGGAATATTCTTGACGTTGGCAGAAAAAACAACTCATACAGGGAGCGGAGTTATTAGCAACTACGCGATCGCCTACTTGCCAACTACTAACTCCTGCACCCAAAGCAACAATCCGACCTGCTGCTTCATGTCCAAACAGTGTTGGAGGTTTAAGCATTCTGGCATGACCGCCACGCCGCCACACTTTCAAATCTGTACCACAAGTTGTCGCTGCCCCAACTTCTATCACTACCTCACCTGCATCTGGTGTCGGGTCAGCGACTTGTTCTAAACGTAAATCTTCTTGACCATACAGTAATGCTGCTAGCACTTACCCTGCCTACAACCTTGCCTCCACCTGATTTTATCAGGTTTGTTGATTGTTGGTTGTTTGCTGTTGACTGTTAAGTGTTGAGTAATAAGTATTCAAATTAAATAAACCTAGTACTCGACCCCCAACCCCTAGCCGTCCCAAGAAAGGGGGAAATTATTGCTTTTATATTTTTGAAGGTAGGCCTAATTAATTGTTAATTGTTAATTGTTAATTGAATGAGGGGTACTCCTCACCATTATCAACCCCCCAGGATTTTTAACTAGCGAACTAGCGGTTTTACAACCGATAGGCACTAAACTTTGAGCGGTTGTGGAAGGACAGTGCTTCCAGCTAGAACTTCTCTACGCAGGACATTATCAAGATTCAGGGGCATCATTTCCTGGCGACAGGAGGTGCAAAACCAATAAATACCCTTTTGCCGTGCATGGCGAAGGAGAGAGTTACCGCAGCAAGGACAAGTATTTAACCGCATGATCTATATCTCCGTATTAAAAAAAAGTATTTTTGAAAATTGGTTGACCAGTCTCTAGCTGCCCCTTAATAACAAAGCAAGTTGCAAGTGCTTGTCATTCAGCCGCTTGATATCCATCAGCAATCTGAGGACTTATATTTTTTTTCTAGAGTAATTCGCATCTTTTATCTGTTATTTGTTAAGGTTTGTAAAGAAATTATTTACAGTTTTGACAATTTTTTTCTACAAGTAGTGTTTGTTACTTAAATAAACTTAAAGATACCGAACAGGGCGACTGATTAAATTTACTAGCGGTTGGCAATATTTAAATGCCAACGTGCTGAATTTAAATTACATAACTACTGTATTATTTACAATAAAAGATACCGATTATTTTGTTCATCTATCTTGGGGATCATGTTCTGTCGGGGCATCCAGCCGTCAACAGTGGTAAACTTTTCAGGTATTAATCTGGGAGAAATTTAGTTTTAGTGTGTTTGTAAACACTAATAATTAAAGTCTAAAAAAGTTGTTAGCTTTTAGTCGCTAGCAAATTCTCCCCAACCAATTAAATCGCCCAGACAATCCCTTAGCATTAAATCGTTTTGCTCTAACTCGCGCTCTACACGCATCCATTCACGCGCAGGAATGTATTGCCAAAGTTTATAGATGCGTTGGTGACGAGTAACAAATCCTTGCTCTACAAGCTGACGGGCTTCATCTTGAATTATTGCTAGGGAGTATGAGCTATAATCCATGTTACTTACCGTTGTTTGTAACAAAATCGTTTCAATAGAGCGCAGAGTTGAGTTGATATCCTTGCTCTATAAATAAGATATCTAAACCAAAATAATTTTTTAGTTGTTTTGATCACAATTTACTAAAAATCTTCTCTATCTTCAGATAGGTAAGTAGATCGACCTAATTAAAGGTATTACCCCACCCCCCGATTTTTACAGGCGTGTAGGTTTTTTATATTTTCCCGGAAGCAGGGGAAGCAATTGTTAATTGTTAATTCTTAATTGTCTAAAGGTATGCCAAGCTGTAAGTACATTTCCTTGCATGAGTGCGGCTGCGGCTTTGAGTGCTTGAAGTTCGGGAAGATTAGGATTAATAGCAATTGCTGGTTTCAAGGCATTTTGAGCATATTTGGGATGCCAATCATAAAGATAGACAACAGCTAGATAAGCATGAGCGTAAGGGTTTTTGGGATCTAATTGGGTGACTTTTTGTAATGATGCGATCGCACCCTTAACATCTTGTTGCAATGCGTTGGATAAAGCCAAAGCATACGCCCAATCTAAGTTTTGTGGCTGTTGTTGCAAACGGTAAGTTAAAGCTTGCTCTGCTTGCGCTAAATAGTCTTGAATTGGATCGTACTGATTAATCCGCCCGATTTCTGGGAAGACGGGTTCTAATCCCTTTAAACCTTTGGGTAAACCAGTAGCTAAATAGCGCATTTGAGTGATTAAATCTAACTCTGGCGCAGGTGTAGCAACAGCAGCCGGATCAATTTTTAGGCTAACTACTGGTAGAGGTATAGGATAAGTTTCACCAGTTTTGCGGTTAAGATAGGTTGCTTCTAAGGTATAAATTCCAGGTACAGCATTAACTGGAGGTAACATTGCTGTGTTTTCAGTTACTTTAAACCCCTTAGCTGATAATTGAGGTGCAAGCACAGCAGGGTATAAATTCCCCATTCCAATACCGTGATCGTGCAACCAACTATTTTGAGCAGAAAGTTGACGGTTATTAGTTGACGGTTGTTTGGTATTTCGCCAAGTTAGTAATACTAAACCTGATTGTAGTTGTTCCCAAGATCCAGACCACTCGTAGGAAACAGGAAGAGGTTTTCCTGGTGGTGCTTGTTGAGGCACAATAACTAAATCTAAATTAACTTTGTTTTCTACTTGTGCGAGTGGTTCTACTTGTATAGATGGTTGACTACTATGGAAAAGCTTTAAAGTGGTGTTATCAGGTAAATTCCAGCTTTTGTGTAGCTGAAAGTCTGGCGTTTTTTCGATAATATTGACAATAGCAGATTGAGCTTTTTTAGGAACGGAACCTTGAGCGCCTGTTTTGGTGATGAACCAAGAAAGCGATCGCGCATCTTGTTTAACCTGCTTTTTCTGTACTCCTACTTGACGCGCATATACTTGGAAGTTTTCTAATGCGCCGTAATAATTAAAGTTATGCTGGTTAACTATTGGTGTTGATGGCAATATACCAATATTGGAGCGTAAGTAAGGTTCTGTGTTAATTACTTCATCAATAACTTCAGTATGAGGAAATTCTGCCCCTAAGTAAGCATGGTGTTGAAAATGGGGACTGAGAACTTGCGTTAACTGATTTCCTAAAAAGCCGCCTACTGGAAATAAGTTGAGAAACATTAATAAAACTGCAAGTCCGAGAGTACCCCAACGGATATGTTTTCCCCAACGTCTAGACCAAAAAGTTAGACCGTATGCCAGCAATATTGATACTACTGGTAAATAAGGCAAGATATAGCGATCGTCTTTATTAATATTGATAGAGGAAAGTATATAAGCGCCCAACAAAAAAACTAATAGCCATCGCAGTTGAGAATTATTAGTTTTTTTAGTAGTATCTACGCTTAAGTCTTGCACATTTATGCGAGATGCAATCTTGCCTAGATTCAACCTTGGAACAAGATTATAAATAATAAAACCGACAATCGGGACTAAAAATAGTACCCAAGAAACTTGATAAGGTAGAACTTTTAAGTAATAAACCCAAGCATTAATAGTATTAAGTGCGGGGTCTCCTTCTGCAAGTGCTGAATCTATCGTTGCCCGTTTACTACCAGTTAGAATTAATAACCAATTAGTCCGATACCAGAAACCCCATACTAATAGTGATAACAATAACGCAGTAATTAGTTGTGCTAAACGTCCCCACTGGCGTTTGATAATTATTCCTATTCCAACCCAAATAATAGGCGTAATTAAAAAGAATAATGCTGTTTGCTTTACCATGAAAGCTAAACCTAAAGAAAGCCCAAAAGCTACAGCCCACAGCCAGTTAATAATTCTAGAGGAAAACCCCACCCCCAACTTCTCCCCGCTTGCAGGGAGGGAAGTAAATTTGCTGGCTATTTTCCAAATTGTCAAGCAGCAAAAACATAAAGTAACAATTGCTGTTAGGGGATAATCTAAGAGAAAATCTAAGCGAGATTTATATAATCCTGGTAAAAGCTGACAAATTGCTGCTGCCCATAATGCTACAGGAATACTAAATAACTGAGTACCTAACCCATAAATAGATATTAGTAAAATTGCACTAAAAAATAGTTGTACTAAAGTGGCTTGATCTTCGCCAGTACCAAAGATAGTTTGAATAATACCTGCGGCAATATAAGTAAAGGGTGGTACTTTAGTCGAAAGTTGCCAAAAACTCACCCACCAGTCACTTGAAAACCATTGTGGATGTTGTAAAGCTTGCCAATAATTTAAGGAACCTGTGAGATATTCTGCCTGATCCCAAGCGGGTACTGAATGATCGAGGGTTAACCAAATGCGATCGCACACTGCACCCATCAACCATATTAGTCCTAAAGCCAGTAGCCCCGTGAATTTATTGCTTTTATCTATATTAATCACAAAATCTTTCTGGTTATTCAATCATTTTTATCATCTTTACATGAGGAATACCAGCTTCTTCAAATATTTCTCCCACTTGCTCAAAACCCACTTTTTCATGCAAGCCTTTTACATATGCCTGGGCATGAAGCAATACTTTAGTAAACCCTTTTTGAGTTAGAAAGTCTAAAGCACTTTCCATTATTTTCTTAGCAATTCCTTGTCTTCTAACCTGAGACAAAACTGCAAGCCTTTCTATTTTTGCTGTTTGATTATCCAGATATTTAATTCTAGCAGTTCCTACTGGTTGATTATCTAAATATGCCAATATATGCTCATATTTTTCATCTTCGCCATCAAAATCTAATGCTTGGTCAATGCCTTGTTCTACTTGAAATACTGCTATTCTGACTTGTTTAATTGCAGGAAACTCTAGCGGCAGTTCAGCTATTTTAATAATTAATTCGCTCATTTTAAAATTCAAACACAGAAGTTTTGCAAATTAGTTATTAGATAAAAGGGTTCATCTCATTATTGTCAGATTATTTATCCTAATTTTGCAGCATACCCCAACTAGCCCCGTCAATGAGGATAAAAGTAAAATAATTCTATTTTCTCAGGTTACACATTCTACTGATGTAAAGACGTTGTATACAACGTCTTTACATCTAAATAGATAGTATTTTCTAATCTACTCCTTCAATTGGTGCAAATCCTTGACGCTGAATATTTTCTGTAATTACACGCGGTTCTAGGAATTGTAACAGGTAGTCTGGGCCACCAGCTTTGGAACCAACTCCAGAAAGTTTAAACCCGCCAAAAGGTTGACGCGATACTATTGCGCCTGTGATACCTCGGTTGATATAAACGTTACCAACTTCTAATTCAGTTGATACTGTTTGAATGTGGGAAGGTGTGCGGGAGTATAAACCGCCAGTTAAGGCAAAGTTTGTGCTATTCGCGATATCTAAAGCTTCATCGAAATTATTAGCACGAATGACAGCAACAACTGGGCCAAAAATTTCTTCTTGGGCAATTGTAGCATCCGGTGGTACATCTTTAAAGATTACGGGGCCAATAAAGTAACCGTTATCTGGCGCGGACATTTCTAAAGCTACTTGTGATTCTTTACGCCCTGTTTCGATATATTCACGAATGCGATCGCGTGCGTTACTATCAATTACAGGCCCGACTTGTGTACCTGGCGCTTCTGCAATATTAATGTTGAGCGATCGCGTAGCTTCCACAAACCGCTCTACAAAGGTATCATATACAGGATCGAGAACAATTACTCGCGAACAAGCAGAACATTTTTGTCCACTATACCCAAATGCAGAATGCACCACACCTGCAACTGCTTGATCTAAATCTGCACTTTCATCGACAATAATTGCATTCTTACCACCCATCTCTGCAATTACTCGCTTCATGTGCTTTTGTCCTGGTTTTAAAGTTGCTGCATCTGCATAAATGCGACAACCTACTTCCTGAGAACCAGTAAAAGCAATAATATGCACGTCGGGATGGTTAACCATATACGCGCCAACTTTAGAACCTTTTCCTGGTACAAACTGAAATACTCCTTTTGGTACTCCAGCTTCGATCAAAATTTCGCTGAATTTAGCAGCAATTACAGAAGAAACTTCCGCAGGTTTGAGTAAAGTACAGTTACCAGTCGCTAATGCTGCAACTGTCATCCCTGCTGCAATCGCTAAGGGGAAATTCCAGGGAGAAATAACAACAGCAATACCACGCGGTTGATAGATATATCGGTCAGTTTCCCCAGATATATCATATATATATCCTTGATCTAACCGTTCCATTTCGTCAGCGTAGTAGCGACAAAAATCTATTGCTTCGGAAACTTCTCCATCTGCTTCGCGCAAAGGTTTACCAACTTCTAATACTATCCAAGCTGATAACTCATGGCGCTTTTGTTCCATTAATTCTGCTGCTTTTCGCAATACACCCGCGCGTTGTCTGACTGGAGTTTTACGCCATGCGGGAAATGCTGCTTTTGCTGCTGCAATAGCTTCTTCTGCTTGTTCTACAGATAGCAGTCCAATTTTACCGATAATTTCATTAGGATTAGAAGGATTAACAGAATTTACTGTTTCTGCTGTGGTGAGATATTCCCCATTTATTAAAGGGTAGTAAGTTTTTCCTAATTGTTGGCGGACTATATGAAAACCTGCTTGCGCTTTTTCTCTAGCTTTGAGTTCAGCATAATCTGTATCCGCAGCGTTAGGAAATACTCGTTTAGCTTCAATTACTGCTTGCTCATTTCCTACTGGTGGCGCTAATAATTCTTCTATGGGACGTTCTTCTAAATTTTGTCTGAGGAAGGAACTATTAGCCGTATTTTCTAACAAACGGCGAATTAAATAAGCCATTCCTGGTAATAATTCACCATAAGGGCAGTAAACTCTAACGCGATAACCACGATCTGCTAATGCTTTTGCTAGTTTATCACCCATGCCGTAAAGCACTTGCATTTCTAAGCTGCGTTTGGGGATATTAAGGATTTCTGCTATAGCTATAGCATAAGCTTGCGATCGCACATTATGACTCCCAATTGCAGCATATAAATACTCGTAATTTTCTAGCAACAATTGTGTGAGTTTTTCAAAATTAGCATCTGTTGCTGCTTTATCGTTATATACAGGTTGTTTCCAATCTTTTTGAATTGCATTAATGGTTTCTTGATCCCAATATGCACCTTTAACTAAGCGTACTGTTACAGGATAACGGCGTTGTTTCGCCCATGCAATTAAATCACGTAAATCTTGCTGACTGTCACGCAGATAAGCTTGTAGAGTTACACCAATATCTGTACGAGTGCGAAACTCCTCTTCCATTAAGATTTTTTTCAGGATAGAGAGAGTTAAACCCTTATATTTATACTGTTCCATATCAAAATGGATAGCAGCACCTAACTCGGCAGCGCGGCGTAGTAGAATGCGGATGCGATCGCTTACTTTTTCCTCACTCCCCTTATCATCCAACGGATCAAACTGCGAATAAAACGCCGTCAACTTCACAGATACTTGCACTTGGGGTAAAGCTTCCCCATCAGCAACATCAATAGCTGGTACAGATGACCACCTTTTCGCCACATCAGTTAGTTGCTCAATTAATTCTAGATAGCGGTTTAAATAAGATTGCGCCTCAGCTTCCGTAATTACCGCTTCACCTAATAAATCTATAGTGAAACCCATCTTATCCTTACGCAACCGCTCAACAGTTTTAATTACTTGGTTAATATTTTCTCCAGAAATATATTTATGCGCTAAAGTTTCCACTGCTGTTGATACAGTTGTAGCAGCTAATTGTCCTGGCATAGAATCAGGGTTAGCAAAATTGAGCATACCCTTTAAAGCTGCGGGAAGTTCAACCGACTCATCACCTAAATATTCTTGCAAATGACGAGCAATTTCCGCCTTGCTGCGTAATGCAGGGAGACAGTCAATAAAGCGAAATAATTGCACTCGTAAACCAGGGTTACTCATCGCCCATGCGAGTAACTTATCATCCCAGCGCATTTGGTCGCCAATTTTGGCAAAAAAGGAGCGATTTTCCCGCGTAGCTGCTAAAAGTTGCTTGGCGATTTCTTGGGTTTTGGATTCGTAAGTGCTATTGGATATTTGTAAAACCACAGCTAATACACTCCTTAATTGAGGGCAAGGTTAATGGTTTACAGCCCTCTATATATCTATTGTCTCGATTTAAAGGGTAATTGGCATTAGCTTTCAGTAGTATAAATACCCATTTTTTATGATGGTTATTACTGATCTTAAAACTGTATTGTTGTATACAAAAAAGATGATCTAAAAGTCAATCAAGTATGTATTTCTAAAAACATAGATTACGTTAAATATGAAGTGAATTAGCTTAATAAAGGATTTTGGTATAAAAATGAAATTACTTGTCGTAAACAAAACAAAATGACTGGCTTAACTCAAGAAATATTTTAACAATTAGACCGAATACATCGCACACCTATCAACCTTAGTATCTCACTTTGCTTCTTATCTACCCAACTGCATATTCAGTAAATTGACGTTGAAGCGGAAACTGAAAAATTAAAACGATATCGCTTTTTGGTACTCATAATTCAACTAAATAATGCGCTATTCCCCCTTCTGTTTTATCGCAATGAAGCGAAATTTTATTTGCGTTCATATCTACGTGAATTGCAGAACCCTAAACTCCCCTTGCATCTAACCGACCTATATAAAATTGCCCATCTCTTTCCCAACCTTCTAAACTGAAACAAGACATCAAAACTGATGGGAGGGCAAATGCAATCTTTTACCAACGAACACCAGCAAGCCCAAATCACAGATGATGTAGACTGGGAACCTCCCATGCCGCCCGCTGATTTAATTTTTCAGGCAATCTGGTTTTACTACCAGAAGAACTAGCACAGCAACAAGCAGAAACGGCACAACAACAAGCCGAAGCAACACAACAACGGGCAGAAATGGCAGAACAACAATTAGCCACAGCACAACAGTAAGGGGCATTGCACCAGTTATTACGTTTACTGACAACTCGCTTTGGCACACTACCACCAGATATAGAACAACGCTTGCAGCCGCGTCAATCAACTGGAAGACTTAGTATAAGTGGCACTGACAGTGAATTCTGTAGAACAGTTTGTTAACGGCTTGGGATAAAGGTGCGATCGCACAAGCTAATGGTAGTAATTTTTAACCAATAACCGAATTGCGATCAAATAGTATGCTATAACTTATATATCTAAGGTTTATTTTCGGTAGCGTAATTCGTTTGATGAGCGTTTCTCCGAATCTAATACTCTACACTCTCGGATTCTGGAGATCCTATATGTCAATTTACGTCGGCAATCTATCCTACCAAGTTACACAGGAGGATATCAGCCAAACGTTTGCCGAATACGGAACAGTTAAGCGCGTTCAGCTACCAACAGACAGAGAAACAGGTCGGATGCGGGGTTTTGCATTTGTAGAAATGGAAACAGACGCAGAAGAAACTGCTGCAATTGAAGCCCTTGATGGCGCTGAGTGGATGGGACGCGACCTCAAGGTTAATAAGGCTAAACCCCGCGAAGAAAGAGGTTCTTCAGGCGGCGGCGGCGGCGGCTGGTCAAATAACCGTGGCGGCGGCGGCGGTGGCGGTGGTAGAGATAACCGACGCTACTAAGATTTCAAAATAAAAATTTCCATCAAAACTCTTAAAGCAAGACTTAATAATCTGTGCTTTAAAAGTAAACGGTTTGCTGGATAGCCGACCCTTATCCAGCCCTATTCAGTCAATTTAATGAGGAGATAGGATGACCCAAATAATTCCTGGTGAAAATGAAGGAATTGAGTCAGCCCTGCGTCGGTTCAAGCGAGAAGTTTCTAAGGCGGGAATTTTCCCAGATATCAGGAAGCATCGCCACTTTGAAACACCTATTGAAAAACGCAAGCGCAAAGCAATTGCCAAGCATAAGCAGCGTAGAAGACGTTCTAGCAGCTATTAATGCCCGAACCGAATACCGCTTGTATCAAACACATCATAGTGCTTAAAGCAAGGGACAAGCAACGAAGGTCAGCTATTTGACCTCACTGGCAAAAACTAAACTGTCCCGAATCCAGGCACTGCAACATTTCTTGGACAAGAAGTAAATCAAAGCTTCTTTGTCCAAACTGCTTTGTTTCAGTTTTTATCTGCCGTCTGTGAGTTGGGAGTTGGTTGTCAGTAAACATCATGGCAGCACTCTAAACTACCTCAAAAACCCTATGAATATTAAAGAACTGGTAAGCCGATACATGGCAGGGCAACGGGACTTCAGGAACCTGAACCTAATTGCAGCAAATCTCAGGAATATGAACCTGAGTGGCACAAACCTAACAGGGGCAAACTTGAGTGGGGCAAATCTGACGAGAACAAATTTAAGCCATGCAAATCTCACGGATGCAACCCTAACAGGGGCAAATTTAACTGAAACAAACCTAAATGGTGCTAATCTTACGGATGCCAACTTGAGTCAGGTAAACCTCAACGATGCCTACTTAAGGGGAGCAGTTATGACGAACGCCCCTTCATCAGCAAAAGGCTAGGTATTCAATTAAATATACCATAAACCTTGACTGATACAACTTCTTTTTCTGTTTTGCAGAAATTATTAATATAATGTTGTGCCACATAATTAGTGGCTTTTTTTATTGATATAGCAACCGCCAACGCAGTTAGGACACGCATCTATTCTGAAACCTTTGGCAACAAAGGCTTTTAAAAACGCTGACTGCTGACCGCTATAGAAAACAAGGGTTGATCTAAGTAGTTCCACTATAAAATCATTGCTATTAGACGCATATTTAAGCTTCGGAATTAAGTAATTCTATAGCAATTTAAATATAAACTGAGAAACAGTTTGCCTAATAGCAATTAGAAACTTATAAAAATATTACTACACCCTAACAGAGTACTTTCTTTGATTAACGTCGATCTCGCTGCACACGGGAATCATTGCCATTGCGTTGCCTACGAGCATTATTGCGATCGCGCTGCCGACGGATATCATCACTATTGCGATTGCGCCGCCAATAACCATCATCTCCGTTACGCCGACTATTGGTATCTACTTGCAGATCGCATTCCCGACTTACATAGCGTCCATCCCGATAGGGGCGGTTATAGTAGCCATCGTAAAAACCACGATCAAAATCACCCCCCGCAGTGCGAGGTCTATAAGTTTGTCTGTCACGCGCACTTTGTTGTCCTTCTCGATAACCATCTGCATAAGCATTTTGATGATTACCAGCATTATTAGTTTGAGCAGAATCGCAGTAGTTAATTTGTGCTTGAGCAGGTTGATTCAATAGTAAAAATACTGGTGTAGTAGCAATGGTTAATAAAGCACCAAGAACAATTCTTTTCACAAGCCTTTACCTACGATTGTGAGTTTGACTGGACTTTATTTAGACTGTTAATTAAACTTTTAAGTTCTCCGAAAAACTACTTTTCATACAAAACTTAACATCTAAAAATAATACTTTCTTCAAAACAAAAACCTGGATTATTTAAAACCCAGGCTCCGATCAGATTAATTTTTAGAATTAACTAAAATCTCTTATAGCTGCTTCACCTCAGAAACCAACTTCGCCACGACATCCTTGGCACTACCAAACAGCATTGTAGTTTTATCCTTGTAGAACAACTCATTATCTACACCAGCAAAACCAGTACTCATTCCGCGCTTAATCACGATCGCTTGCTTTGCCTTATCTACTTCCAAAATCGGCATCCCGTAAATCGGACTAGCACTATCAGTACGCGCCGCCGGATTTACCACATCATTTGCGCCAATTACTAAAGCAACATCCGTCTGCTCAAACTGAGGATTGATGTCTTCCATATCATGAAGCTGCGGATAAGGCACATTCGCCTCAGCTAACAACACATTCATGTGTCCAGGCATCCGACCAGCAACCGGATGAATGGCATACTTAACCTCAACACCTAGCTTTTCTAACTGATCGCCTAACTCCCTGACAGCGTGTTGTGCTTGCGCTACTGCCATGCCATAACCAGGAACAATTACGACAGAACGAGCATAACCCAACATCATCGCGCCTTCTTCAGGATCGATGCTGCGGACAACTTTATCATTCTTACCAGCACCAGCACCGCCACCACTAGCTTTAGCACCACCGCCAAACGCACCAAATAGCACACTACTGAGAGTGCGGTTCATCCCCTTACACATAATTTGAGTAAGGATAATTCCAGAGGCACCAACTAACGCCCCAGAAATAATCAAAATATTGTTCATTAGAACAAATCCAGCCGCACTAGCTGCTAACCCAGAAAATGAGTTCAACAGCGAGATTACCACTGGCATATCTGCCCCACCAATGGGAAGCACGAATAAAACACCTAAAACTAGGGAGATACCAGTAAGAATTAAAAATACTGTGGGATCTTTTGGTGCAATTAACAAATAGCCACTTCCAGCTAAAAAGCCAATTAATAACAAGGCGTTAATCGGTTGCTGCAATGGAAAAGTAATCGGAGAACCAGACATGAGTTCTTGTAGCTTGGCAAAGGCAACAAAACTACCCGTTAGGGTAATGCCGCCAATCAAGATACTTAAAATCATCGTGATGCTGCTGTCGAGAGACACTGTTTCTGCGGAGTGTAACAGCCGCCAAAATTCAGCTACAGCAACTAAAGTCGAAGCGCCACCGCCTAAACCGTTCAATAAACCCACCATCTGGGGCATCGAGGTCATTTCAACTTTATAAGCTGCGATCGCACCCAACACTGAACCGATCACAATCCCTAGTAAAATTAGCTCGTAATTCAACACCCCTTGATTCAGTAGTGTTGCCACAATAGCGATGAACATCCCCACTGCTGCAATCACATTACCTTTGCGAGCGGTTGCTGGTGAACCCAGATTCTTTAGACCAACAAAGAATAACGCTGTTGCTACAAGATAACTTAACTCAATACCAGTAGGTATAAAATTACTCATGCTTTTACTTCCTTCTTTTTAAACATTTGCAACATCCGATCCGTCACCAAAAAGCCACCGACAACGTTAATGGTGGCAAAAACGATCGCAATAAAGCCTAAAATCACACTGAGATTTAAGTTGCGATCGCCTGCGACTAAAATTGCCCCGATCACAGCGATTCCAGAAATAGCATTAGACCCCGACATTAAAGGCGTGTGCAGCGTTGGCGGCACTTTGTTAATTACTTCAGCCCCAGCAAGCGTTGCTAGAACAAATACAAATAAAGCACCAATCAATCCTTCTGCCATAGTGTTATAAACTCCTAATTTTTAAACAATTATCAATTACCAATTAACAATTACCAATGTAAATTTTTAGTCTGCTTGCCATGCGCCTTGAGCTATGAATAAAAAAATATTTCCTATTTTCTTGCCCAAGTACAACATATCTGATAATTGTTAATTGATCATTGTTAATTGCTAATTGTTGACGGTTGGCTGCTGAAAACTGCATCGCGCACTCGTTGATGAGATATTTCACCAGCATGAGTTATACAAGTGCTGCTTACGATATCATCTTCAAAATTAATCTGCAAATTACCATCTTTAATCAGGTATTGCACCAGCGATAAAACGTTTTTGGCATACATTTGGCTGGCATGAACTGGCATAGTTGCAGGTAAATTCAGTGGCCCTATAATTGTCACACCATTACGTTGAATATCTTTCCCTGGTTCAGTGCAAGCACAATTACCACCTTGTTCTGCTGCAATATCAACAATTACTGACCCAGGCTTCATTTGAGCTACCATTTCTTCTGTGACTAACACAGGTGCTTTTCTACCTGGGACTTTTGCAGTAGTAATTACAACATCAGAATGCTTGATGTGTTCAGTCAAAACTTCTTGTGATCGCTTCTTAGATGCTTCAGAAACTTCCTTAGCGTAACCTTGCTCGGCAACTGTACTTTCTTCCAGTTTTACCTCAACAAATTTAGCACCCAAACTTTGCACTTCTTCCTTAGCTGCTGGGCGAATATCAAATGCTTCGACTATAGCACCTAGCCGTCTAGCTGTAGCGATCGCTTGTAAACCAGCTACCCCAGCACCAATTACAAATACTTTCGCAGGCGCAATAGTTCCAGCCGCAGTTGTCAACATGGGGAAATATTTTGGCAAAGCCGCCGCAGCAATTAACACCGCTTTATAGCCAGCTACCGACCCCTGGGAAGACAACGCATCCATACTTTGAGCGCGGGTACTACGGGGGATCATTTCCATGCCAAATGCGGTAATGCGGCGGTTAGCTAAACGCTGCACCAAACTGAAATTTGCTAACGGGTTAAGGAAACTAATGATCGTCGCGCCTTCCCGCATCTGATCAATTTCATACTCATAAGGTACAGCCACTTTTAGCAGTACATCTGCTTCCCGCCAAAGAGTATTTCTATCAGAAATAATTTCAGCACCAGCATTTCTATAAGCATCATCACTCAAAAATGACCCCTCACCAGCACCAGCCTCTACCCATACATCTATGCCTTGTTTTACCAACTTAGCAACAACGTCAGGAACCAAGGCAACACGATGTTCGCCTACTTCAATTTCTTTAGCGATCGCTACTCTCATGCAGTCTCCTTTTTCTCCAGTTAAAATCAAAACCTTGTAGAACAGTCTTTATTGATAATAGCGCCAAGATTTTCCAACAAAACTTTTAGCAATTTTTGTGGCGAGCGCTACTATTACTGGGTACATTTGCTGATGGTCACTTTTCCCAAACAAAGACAGCTATGCTAATTTCGCCTCGTCGAAGGCTGAATATAGATATTTTTCTGTAGCAAAACTTACTAATTACTTTTACCTACTTTTTCGTTTTTGCCCAAGCCCGCAGGTTCCTCTCTGGTGATATTTTATTTAATTTCAGCAAGTTCCGCTCTCATCTAATTACCAAGTTATACGTAGCTGTTTTTCTACCCTAATCTGAATCCAACCCAAATCGCTAATAGATATCAAGATATAAGGCAACTTTTTGAATACTATATTGATCCCCAAAAAATGAGCAATATTTTTAACTTCTCTTAGTAATTTAACCAATAAAAACTACAACCAAGGTTATTTAATGTGTAATTTACCTAAAAATACCTCCAAATCATCTTCATAATGTAAACTTATATATAGGTAGGTTAATCAAACTGTAAGAATTTTTGATTCTGACTCCGGAATTCAGAATGGTACTTTTTCCGTGATTTTGGACAACTATATAGACGCAGTATTTCTGACAGTGAGATAGCATAAGCCTTATTTTTCCTGACTTCTGAGTGCTGGGTTTTGAATTTTTACATAAAACTGCTGACCAATTAGGACACTTTTGGCTGGCTGCGTCAGTCAACAACATTGATCTACTACGCCTTATAGCTCTATCCTAAATCTAGCTAAGGATAGTAAAGTTTATTAACAACTGCTTCAAAATACAATCATTTAAGTGTATGTTGCTTACCCAATCTGCTATGCGACGTTTATTTTCTGCTATAGCTGTTACAGGTTGTCTACTCACGGGTATTCAAACTATTACCTCAGCACAGAGTTTATCTGGACTTACCATCTTTAGTGGGGTTGAACGGCAACAGCAACTCAACTACCGATTAGATTATGGTCGTCGGGATATGTGGGATCGTTATCGGCTGCGTATCCCTGCCAGTAAGATGCAATTAGGGGTTTCTCAAATCAAGATTGATTACCCAGATTACTACAATGGTCAATTTGATGAAAAACAAATTGAAGTAAGATTCAAAAGCACCAATAAAACTTTACCTCTACAAGCCGTCAACTGGGATCGGGAAAAGCGTCAGATTCAGATTGACTTAAAAGAACCTCTTCAAGAAGGTAAAGACTTAGAAGTAGTACTTAATAACGTAAAAAACCCTGATTCTGGTTTTTATTATTTCAATTGCAGCATTCTTAGCCCTATAGATATCCCGGTCGCACGATATGTGGGGACTTGGATTGTAACCGTTGATCAATAACGGTTGTAGCTATTCAGCACTAACGAGCAAGCTGTTTGGAACGTTTAATTATCAAGACTTAGATGCGACTTAGCGACCCAAGCCTGCTATTGTAGTAAATTGTGGCTTTTTTCTCAAGTATCAATTTTAGTCACTGGTAACTAAAAGACTATGACTCAGCGTACTCTACACGGCACAAACCGTAAGCAAAAAAGAACATCTGGTTTTAGAGCGCGTATGCGTACTAAAAACGGTAGCAAGGTGATTTCAGCGCGTCGTAAAAAAGGACGTTATCGGTTGGCAGTTTAGGCAGTAATTACGTCTTGATGGCAGGTACAAAGTGGCACTGCCTAAAGAAAATCGGCTGCGACGGAGGCAAGATTTTAAGGAGGTCTACCAGAGTGGTCGTCGTCGTACTGGTGCTTATTTTACGGTGCGATCGCTCCCTGACAAATTCCGAAAATCACAACAGCCACAGCATGACGTAATAAAAGCCGACCCTGTGGAAGCACCAAACGGCATACTACCAACCCTGATTGGCATTTCTATTAGCCAAAAAGTCAGTAAAAAAGCAGTAGTTCGCAATCGGATTAAGCGCCAAATCCGAGCAGCTATCCGCCAGTTGCTACCTTTAATATCTCCTGGTTTGCTGGTGGTAATTGTAGTGCGACCAACAGCCAGCGAGTGCGAATATGTCGAAATTTTGCGAGAATTAGAGCAGTTGTTGGTAGAAGCCGAGGTCATCAATGGGCATTCGAGAGGAAGCTTTCTATGAGGGCGGCCCCCACATAGGCGACTTGATCATTAATATCCTGTTGGGAACTACAGTGATCTGTTTACCGTTAACTGTGGGTGCGATTGTGCGGGCGTTGTGGTTGCGCTACCGCATTACTAACCGTCGCGTATCTATCACAGGTGGCTGGATGGGACGCGATCGCACAGACGTAATCTACACAGAAATCGTCAAAGTCCAAAAAGTACCCCGCGGTATCGGTACTTGGGGAGATATGGTGCTAACCATGAAAGATGGAAGTCGCTTAGAATTGCGTGCAGTGCCACGGTTTCGGGAAGTTTACGATTTCATAACTGAAAAAGTGGCTGCCAGAACAGGCAAAACTGTAGAAGCAATTAACTAAGGTATCTCACTAATTGCCGCCTCCGGGCAATCTTCCAGGCTACCCTAAACTACTTAATGCTTGCCTACTATCGATCTGGTGTATTTGTAATAAGCTTATTTCCCCAGATCCGATAGATTATTTTTAGAAAACTTTTAGATTGTCTAACAAACAAGTAGCGAATGGATTTTGGTATCGGGTTTCTCTCCAATAACGTAATGCTGCCGATCCTGGATTTCTTCTACGGGATCGTCCCCAGCTATGGTCTGGCAATTGTTGCGCTGACACTGGTAATTCGCTTCGCACTGTATCCCCTCAGTGCTGGTTCTATTCGCAATATGCGAAAGATGCGAGTTGTGCAACCGCTAATGCAAAAGCGGATGCAAGAAGTCAAAGAAAAATACAAAGATAATCCTGCTAAACAGCAGGAAGAAATGGTTGCAGTTCAAAAAGAATTTGGCAACCCACTAGCTGGTTGTTTTCCAGTACTGGTACAAATGCCTGTACTGTTTGCCTTATTTGCTACACTGCGGGGTTCACCATTTTCTGATGTTAATTACAACATCAATCTCCAAATCTTGCCACAAGAGCAAATTGAGCGCGTCCAACCCCAACCCTTTGCCACACCACCTCAAAACATTTACTTTACAGATGGTGTCCATGCTCCCATCGTGGGAATGTTACCTGGAGGTAACAACCTAGTAGTTGGAGAAAAAACCCAACTTGATTTTCAAAGCGTTGCTGGTAAACCCCTAAAACAACTGGTAAGCGAGTATTCAGAAAAGCCAATAGTACCTCGCTGGAAAATAACTAAAGGCGAAGAAAGAGTAAAAATTAATGACGATGGCACATTAGAAGCTTTACAGCCTGGAGATGTAACTATTCAAGGTAGTATTCCTGGTTTAGCCGCAGACAAAGGCTTCTTATTTATTGATAAACTCGGTCGGGTAGGAGCATACGATCAAGACGGAACCGTCCACTGGGATATTGTGGGCATGGTGCTATTTTTTGGCATTAGTTTGTATCTCAACCAAATTCTGTCTGGACAAGGTGCTACTGGTGGCAATCCTCAACAGGAGACAGTCAATAAAATTACCCCAATTATTTTTTCAGGGATGTTTTTATTCTTCCCGTTACCTGCTGGGGTGCTGATGTACATGGTGATTGCTAACATCTTCCAAACAGCACAAACTTTCATTTTGTCTCGCGAACCACTGCCAGAAAATCTTCAAAAGCTTGTAGATATGCAAGAAAAAGAAGAGAAAAGCAGAGAGACATTGCCCTTTGAACCGAGTCGTTCTAAGAAAAAGACATCGGGGTAATAACTTATGAGCGATCAGCAATTAGAACGGGGCCAGCAGTGGTTAGATCAACTTCTAAAATTAGTTGGAGTTCCTACAGTTGTAAGTATCGAACCACCAGCAGCAGAGGTAGAAATATCATCAGGCTACTGGTTGACGATAGATCACAGCAAACTAACGCCGGAACAAATTGATATTTTGATTGGGCCGGAGGGAACTACTCTAGATGCTATACAGTACCTAGCTAATTCGATTCTTAATATTAATCAAGATCGGGAGCAGCAAGCCGCTTATAGTATTGAATTGAATGGTTACCGCCTCCGGCGACAAGCAGAACTGCGGTCACTAGCAGACCATGCAGCCCAGCAAGCCAGAGAAACAGGCAAGGAATATGAAATTAAATCCTTGTCTGCTGCTGAAAGACGACAAATACATACGTTTTTGCAAGATTGTGAAGATTTAGCAACTTTCAGTCGTGGTCAGGAGCCAGACAGGCGGTTGGTGGTAACTTTACGCTAACATCGGTGGCTGAGGGCATTGCCCAAATTTGCTTTAATAATTGCTCACAACTACTATGGAAGCGATTTACATTCCTGGTTTAACCAAAGCCCCAGAGCAGAAAGAAGATCTAATTATTGAGGAGTTTCTCCCTGGTTTAGAAACTTTAATGCCAGTGCGGGGGCATTTGCAAGTTAAACACCAGGGAACTTATCTAGATGTGACTACTCAAGCAGAAACAATTGTTACTTTAACCTGCGATCGCTGCTTAAAACAGTACAATCACCGCTTATCTGTGAAAACGTCAGAACTAATTTGGTTAGACGCAGCCGCAGAACAAGCAGATAATGGCCCTTTAGAACGAGAAACTTCTATCGAAGAATTGGTTGAAACACTATCACCGAACGGTTATTTTCAGCCGGATGTGTGGTTGTATGAACAGTTTTGCCTTGCTTTACCGCTCAGGAAGTTATGCGACAAAAACTGTACTGGAATTGATAATAGTTCTGATACAGTAACCTCTGCACCATCAGATTCTCGCTGGAAGGCACTGGCAGATTTGAAAAAGCAGCTTCCTAGTTAGTCGCAAGTTTTAAGTTATGAATATTGGGTTTTGAGTTATCAAAAATTTTGTTTAATTTAAAACTCAAAATTTTAATTCAAAACTCAAAATTTAAAACTCAAAACTATATAAATACCATGAGCTTCAGTGAAGAATTTGAACTACTTCTACGCGCCCGCTATCCCTTAATTTATATCCCCACCCTAGAAGAAGAGCGAGTAGAAGCCGCAATTGCCCAATCTGGTAAATCTCACGGCAACCGCGCTGTCTATATCTGGGATTTTGTTGATGGTTATCAGGGAAATCCTAATGACGTGGGTTTTGGAAGACGTAATCCACTGCAAGCCTTAGAATTTGTGGAAAAATTGCCAGCAGAAGCTCCGGCAATCTTCATATTAAGAGATTATCACCGTTTTTTAGAAGATATCTCAATTTCCCGCAAACTGAGAAATTTATCCCGCCGCCTCAAATCTCAACCAAAAAATATTGTTATTGTTTCTCCACAAATAGCAATTCCTTCTGATCTAAGTGAAGTTTTAACTATTTTGGAGTTCCCTCTGCCAGCAGTGGGAGACATAAAATCAGAAATTGAGCGTTTATTAGCTGCTAATGGTCAATCGCTCAATAGTAAATTTATAGATGAATTAGTGCGATCGTGCCAAGGGCTATCTTTAGAAAGAATTCGGCGGGTGTTAGCACGGGCGATCGCGACAGATGGAGAAATCCAGCCAGAAAATATCGAACTGGTACTAGAAGAAAAACGTCAAACTATTCGCCAGACACAAATATTAGAGTTTTATCCCGCAAGGGAAAGAATGGGTGATATTGGGGGTTTAGATAACCTCAAAGATTGGTTGCTGCGACGAGGAGGAGCTTTTTCAGAACGAGCCAGACAATATGGGCTACCATATCCCAGAGGTTTACTGCTAGTTGGGATTCAAGGCACTGGTAAATCTTTAACAGCTAAAGCGATCGCTCACCACTGGCACTTACCTTTATTGCGTCTAGATGTAGGACGTTTGTTTGGGGGATTAGTGGGAGAATCTGAATCTCGCACCAGGCAAATGATTCAATTGGCAGAAGCATTAGCTCCTTGTGTATTGTGGATTGATGAAATTGATAAAGCTTTTGGTGGAATTGACGGCAAAGCAGATGCAGGCACTAGCAGCCGTGTTTTTGGCACATTTATCACCTGGTTAGCTGAAAAAACATCCCCAGTTTTTGTTGTTGCTACCGCTAATAATATCCAAGCTTTACCCCCAGAAATGCTCCGCAAAGGTAGATTTGATGAAATTTTCTTCGTAGGTTTACCCTCCCAGGAGGAACGTCGCGCCATTTTTGCGGTACACTTATCCAGATTACGGACTCACAATTTAAAAAGTTATGATTTGGATCGACTAGCTTATGAAACACCCGATTTTTCTGGTGCAGAAATTGAGCAAACCTTAATTGAAGCAATGCACATTGGCTTTAGCCAAAACAGAGACTTCATCACCGACGACATCTTGGAAGCCGCCAGCCAGCTTGTCCCCTTGGCGCGGACAGCACAAGCGCAAATTCAGTTTTTACAAGACTGGGCAGCAGCAGGTAAAGCTCGTATGGCATCTAGAAACAGCGGTTTAAATAGTCGCATTCAACATCAACTTCAACATCCGGAATCATAGCAATGAGTTTGGCAAAGTTTGTAGTAGGTTTCTTGGCGGGCGTTGTCCTACTTTTATTCGGTAGTGCGGCGGCTGGTTTGTTCTTATTTAGTACCTTATCAGCAACTCCTCCAAAACCCGTTTTCCCTGAAGAGAAACAACAGAAAAAAGTAACCAATACTAATACTAAAAGTTCTACTGTGGCTGCAACTAACTCAAGGTTAGTTTCAACCACAGTAGCTAGCCCATCTCCCTCTCCCTCTGCCTCTCAAGAACCGCAGTTAGAACCAGGAGCATACAAAGCTCGCGTTAAATGGCAATCAGGTTTGAGTATGCGCTCAGAGGCTAATTTTGAGTCCAACAAAGTTGGTGGCGTTGCTTATAACCAGGAGGTGGTGGTTCTCCAAGATAGCGACGATAAACAATGGCAGAAGGTGCGAGTGGTAGAGACTAATGAAGAAGGTTGGGTAAAGGCAGGTAATTTGGAGCGAGCCGATACAGCACAGTAAATTTTATCGGGATGTAACATTTACTGATTACTAATTTACTGCCAGCAACTTGTGGTGTAAAATTGTCAAGGCTTAAATCATAAGGTAGACTGACGGGGAAAAGATTTCCAAGACATCTATTTATGGAGACTCTCGCCTACCTATATCTGGCAGCTTCATACGAGCTACCTACAGCAGCCAAGATTAATCAAATAGCTCCAAGTAAGCTTTATCGGAATGCTTGCATCAATTTTCTGTCTCTAGTTGTTGCCATAGGCATTTTAGGTATGGCAAGGGAGGCAATAGCCGCACTAAAGGTTGGTTCTCGTGGCCCACAGGTGACAGCTATCCAACAAAGTTTGCGGCTATTGGGTTATAACAACGTCTCTGCCAGTGGCTATTATGACCAACAGACAAAAGCCGCTGTCAGCCAATTCCAACGCTCTCAAAGACTGAAGGCTGATGGTATAGTTGGCTCCAAAACCCAATCGGCGTTGTTTCAGAGAGTAGCGCAGGTGCAATTTGTACCTCAAAGCCAAACTTACGGTGTGGTTAGTAATAGAACTGTACTGCCTTCCCCGTTAGCTAATCGCAACTCTGATATTGTGTTGCTACAAGAACGCTTGAGAAACAGCGGTTTTTACTATGGGCCAATTAATGGAGTGTTTAGCTCGGAAACACAACAGGCTCTTCAGAGATTCCAACAATCCTATGGACTTAATGTTGGTAACACGATTGTGCAACCAATATCTCAAAATTTTAATGCTAATAGCAATTCGAGTAGCTTATTGCCTGGAAATTTTAGTAACAATACCTTTGCAATACAGCAACGATTGAGAGAATTTGGTTTTTATAATGGTCAAATTGATGGGATATTTGGTACAGAAACAGATCTCGCTCTGAGGCGCTTTCAAGCATCTGTTGGTTTATTTGCAGATGGTATTCCTGGCTCAGATACCCTGCGTGTTTTATTTCAGCCCACTGTAACTACAACACCCAGTCCACAACCAAATAAGAATCGCTACGTGGTGATAGTACCTGGAAGTTTTGAAACCCTCAGAAAAGTTAGCCAGTACGTTAAAGAAGCTTATTTAACTGAATCAAAATTAGGTTCTTATGTAAATTCTGGGGAATTTGCTAATCCTGACGTTGCTAAAAGTCGCTCTTACCTGTTACGCTCTCATGGACTTGATGCACGAGTGATTTATCGCTGATCGTGAATATGAAAGATAGGTATTTAAGAGCAAATATTGGCTATCTTAATTAGGAGAAGTAGATCTGAAAAGTTATGAAATTTCTAGCATATTTTTTTATGAAAGCCTACAATGCCGATGTCCACTCTGGTAATATTCCTGTAGTCGAGAAAAGCAATGTTTTTTCCCAAGGAAGTAGCCAGAAATTGTTTAGTAAAACACTAATTTATCTACTAGCCTTGGCGATGGGCATCAGCTTTTTAGGTACAGCAGGGGCGGCGTTAGCAGAACTACAAGCAGGCGATCGCGGTAAAGAAGTTACCACCCTCCAGCAACGCTTAAAGCGCCTGGGGTACTTCAATGGGCAAGTTAATGGAAATTTCGCTTCAGCTACTAAAGCGGCGGTAATACGTTTTCAGAAAGCCAAAGGATTAACCGCAGATGGGGTAGTTGGCGACGCAACTGCGGCAGCTTTATACAATAATAGAGCTCGCAAAACGGCTACTGCTAGCAATTTCCAACGTCGTACTACAACTCAATCGAAAAAGTCTGTTACTTCTACCAGTAAAGACAACTTCCTCCAACCAGGCGATCGCGGTTCAGAAGTTAGAAAACTTCAGTCTCAATTAAAACAAGCTGGTTTCTATAAAGATGCAATTGACGGAGTTTTTAGTACTTCTACTGAAGCGGCTATCAAACGTTTTCAGCAAGCTAAGAAAATAACGGTTGATGGTCTTGCTGGGACTCGGACGATCGCCTTATTACAGAGTGCAACCCGACAGTCTGTTCGCAAGCCATCAACGTCGGCTACTAAGCTACCATCTGTGCAGCAAAATCAAAGCAAGGCTAAGGTGGAAAGACTCCAGCAACAATTAAAGCAACTAAGTTACTATAAAGGGCAGATCAACGGGTCTTTCAATGCTGAGACTAAAGACGCGGTAATTCGTTTTCAGCGAAATCAAGGTTTAGTTGCTGATGGTATCCCTGGAGTTAATACCTTGTCAGTATTAGAAAATATTACTCGTCGAGAGAGTATAAAAGCATTACAAGTTCGTCTACAACAAAATGGCTTTTATACTGGCCCCATAGATGGGATTTTAAGCGCACCAACTCAAGCGGCGATCGCCAAAGCTCAAAACGCTTATGGTATTAGTGCTAATGATGTGATGAATCAACGTTTTTAACTTATGTAGAGCGGTCAGCCATCAGCTATCCTTCTGTCAGCTTTTTTCACCTAGGTGCAAGATGTGAGTATTAGCGGTAGGGGCGGGTTCACAATCATCTAGGTATCCTACAAAAATATAAACTCAACCCGCCTTTACTTTTCAATTTGCTATATCAGCCAATCACGATATATAGCGGTCAGCAGTCAGCTATCCTGCTGTAAGATTCTTTCAAAGCATTTGTTATCAAGGGTTTCAAAACCCTTAAACGTCCGCGCCCTCCCTGGCTACTGCTATATCTAACCAAAGTTATGCCCCCTCCATGTGTACGGGGAGGGGGTTAAGGTTTTACATTTAATTTGGTTGATTTAAGTATCAATTTAAATTGGCATTAATGAGCGTTGACAAGATGGACAAATAGCATGAATTGTCAACTGACAATCTAACAAGTGATATCCTTCTTTTCTAGCTGTTTTAGTACCTGTTTTTAAAATCGAGTCATTTTTAAATTCAACCGTTTTGTTACACCTCACACAAATTAAATGATGGTGGTGATAGGGATAAGGTTGATTGAGTTCGTAATGTTTATGTCCTTCCGCCAGTTCTAACTCTCGCAAAATACCCATTCGAGCCATTAGCTTAAGTGTGCGGTAAATGGTTGAAAGACTGATCTTCTCTCCTTCGTTATGAAGCAGATCGTATAAGTCTTCAGCACTTAAGTGGTTGCCTCTAGCCAGATTTTGAAAGATTTGCAGAATTGTCTCTCGCTGGGGGGTCAAACGCCATCCACGCTCGTTAAGCTCAGCTTTGAGGGAGCCTGCTGTGTATATAGACATACCCGCCCTCTTTATCAAGTAGCTTTATTAATAAGAATAGCTAACAGCAACTTCATTGTCAAGAAACTCTCGTTATTGACAATAATATTTAATAAGCCTTTCTGGTTAAAAGTCAATATCAACAGTAGCTTTAGTTTTACAGACTCCCAAAAAATTTTTGCGCCAGCAGAAGAGATTGATACTCACTTAAGGTAAGTGAGATTAAAGTGCTAACCAAGGCAATTAATTAGCTTAAAGTTTCTAAATAATCTCGCACGCGATTGCGGCGCTTTGGTTGGCGTAGCTTTTGCAAAGCTTTGGATTCGATTTGACGAACTCGTTCGCGAGATAAATCGAGAGCGCGACCAATTTCTGATAGCGAGTAAACATTACCATCTACCAAGCCAAAGCGCATACTAATGACATCACGCTCACGACTGGTGAGATCAGCTAACAGTTTGAGCAACTCGATTTGTAATGCTTCTCGCATCAACAGTTCTTCTGGAGAAATGTCTTCTGCTTCTAGTAAGTCTCCTAATTCAGTGTCTTTTTCCTTACCAACTTTAATTTCTAAAGATACAGATCTAGGTACGCGCAGTAAAACTTCCCTCACCTGTGGGGGTGTCATCTCTAACTCAGCAGCGATCTCCTCAATTGTGGGAGTATGTCCTTGGGTTTGGGAAAGTTGGCGTTGAACTTTTTTAATTTTATTAAGCTTTTCAGTAATGTGAACAGGTAGGCGGATAGTGCGACTTTGAGTGGCGATCGCTCTTGTTATTCCCTGACGAATCCACCAGTAAGCATAGGTGCTGAATCGGTATCCCTTAGTAGGATCAAACTTCTCAACAGCCCTTTCTAGCCCCATTGTGCCTTCCTGGATTAAATCCAGTAGTTCTAAGCCTCGATTTTGATACTTCTTAGCTACCGACACTACTAAGCGCAGATTCGCCTTAATCATGTGTTCTTTGGCTTGCAGACCTTCTTTCTGAATCTGCTCAAGATCTGGCACAGTTAAACCAGCAACTTCTGCCCAACTACGCTTTCCAGCAACCAAAGTCGGCTTGAGCTCAGACAAAGCAATATGAGCTTCTGCTGCCCATCGTTCTAAAGAAGGACGATGCCCTAACTGAGAAGCGAGACGATCATGAGCTTGAATCAACCTGATATATAACTGTAAACACTCAACTTGAGGTGTATTAAGATTTTCCTGGCTAGTTGCTGAAGTTCGCAACTCTAATAACCGTATATATCGCTGAACTTTTTGAGCCTCCGAGACTTCTTCATCTCGTCCAAGTAGACGCACCCTGCCAATTTCCTGAAGGTACAAGCGTACCAAATCTGTGGTGTGTTTAATACCACCATTTATAGGCTTACCAGTATCTGTACCTCCTAGCTCAATCTCAACTAGCTCATCAAGTGTTGGCTCAGAATCATCGCTGATCAGATCTTCACTATCCGTATTGGTGGATAGTTGATGAAAGTCAGTCGTTTCGGCGTTAAAAGAAGTGGCTGGCATAGTGAACTCTCAATTACGACCAGGAAATTATTGATACTTGTTAGTTACGACTTACTATTAAAATTCCCAACTTTGAGGTAAACGTAAACACTACTTATTGTTTTGTTACCAGCTTTAATTTTATTTATGTATTTTTGCGCTTTAATTTCCTGTATTAGGTAGGATTTAATTTAATCTACATCGCTGCTTGAGCAGATTCCTGACAAATTTCCCAAAAGTTTTAAAACTTACGCTATCAAAAGTTAAAATTATCTATAAATAGGTCAACGTAATTAAATTAGGGCTTACGCAGGCTTAAAAAATGAATAGTCCCCAAAGCATAAATATTTAGTAAAAATGCGTAAGTATTAATTGATCAATATTCAGGCGTAGTATCTCGTAGCATCAATGCTTCCACTGCCGCTTGGGGTGTAATTTCACCTTGTAGTAAGCGATACACTTGATAAGAAATTGGAACAGATATTTGCAGTTGATGCGATCGCTGAATCAATACGTTAGTCGTATTAATACCTTCAGCAGTTCCCTTTAATTGAGTTAAGATTTCTGATAAGGTGTTACCTTGAGCTAAATTGTAGCCAACTTGATAGTTGCGGCTGAGATGACTGTTGCAGGTAGCAAGTAAATCTCCTAGTCCAGACAAACCATAAAAGGTTTCGGTTTTAGCACCCCAATTTGTGCCCACACGAATAATTTCTGCTAACCCACGAGTGAGTAAAGCAGCTTTGGCGTTGGTTCCCAATTGTAAACCGTCACAAGTTCCGGCTGCGATCGCCATAATATTCTTTAGTGTGCCACCTAATTCAACTCCTAGCGGATCGGGATTGGTATATACCCGAAACTGCTGAGAATTAAAAACTGCTTGCACTGTTTTGGCAACATCATGATCTTTGTTTGCTACTACAGTAGCGGCAGGTAATCCTTGTTGAATTTCTTCGGAAAGATTTGGCCCAGATAGTATAACTACTGGATTTTTAGGAAAAGCTGCTGACCAAATTTGTGAGGGAGTGCAAGTTGTCTTTTGATCTAAGCCTTTGGTAGCTGTAACAATAATTGTGTCTGGAGAAATAGCTTGCTGGGCTTGGGTGACAATTGATCGCACACCGGACATGGAAACAGCCGAGATTAGCAAGTCGGTATTGGCGATTATATCCTCTAGCTTTTCAGGGCAACTACGCGACCATAAACGCACATTATGCCCATTTTTAGCTGCTAGAAAGGCTAAGGCGCTACCCCAAGCACCTGCACCAATGACTGCTATAGAGAGTTGTTTTTTTTGTAGGGTTGGTATCTGTGCGATCGCTTTGTTTTCTGAATTAATATATATTTGCTCAGTCATAACTAGGTAGATAGCAATTCAAACGTATATTACTTACACAAAATCTAGTGCGGGTAAGATGCCCGCACTAAATATAATATCTTTCCCCTAAATCTTCGGTATTCAGATATAGGTTTGGTTATAGGTGATTGATAGTTACTCCTTACTCCTAAGTTGTCTTGCACGAGGATAATCCTCCATTAATTTTCTTACTTGTTCAGCATGATAAGAGCTACGAGTAAGGGGAGATGAAACAATTTGTAAAAAACCTAAAGATTCTCCGAATTCCCGCCAACTATCAAATTGTGCTGGGGTGATAAAATCATCAATTTTTAAATGTTTTGCAGATGGTTGTAGGTACTGCCCAATAGTCAAAATATCACAATCAACTTCGCGGAGCTCGTGCATGACTTGACGAATTTCCTCGTCTGTTTCTCCTAGTCCTACCATCACACCAGATTTGGTATAAACCCAAGGTGCTAATTCACGGGTGCGTTGTAATAATTCGAGCGATCGCAGATAATTTCCTTGTGGACGTACTCGCTTATATAAACGCGCTACAGTTTCGGTATTATGGTTTAGTACTTCCGGTTGAGCTTGCAGAATAATTTCAAGTGCATTCCAGTTACCACACAAATCTGGAATTAATACTTCTATTGTTGTCTTAGGTGAGAGTGCGTGAATAGCTTCAATGCAACGCGCAAACTGAGAAGCACCACCATCAGGTAAATCATCACGGTTAACAGAAGTAATCACGACATGATTTAAATTCATGCGTCTTACTGCTTCAGCCAAACGTTCTGGTTCAGTTGGGTCTAGTGCTTTTGGCTTTTTCTCAAAATCAATATCGCAATAGGGACAAGCGCGTGTGCAAGCTGGCCCCATAATTAAGAAGGTCGCTGTTCCAGCATTGAAGCATTCACCAATATTAGGGCAAGATGCTTCTTCACAGACTGTATTTAGCGATAAATCTCGCAGAATTTCCTTAACGTTACCAACTCGTTCCCACTGAGGCGCTTTGACGCGCAACCATTCTGGCTTAACAACCACAATTTGCTCTATGTTGTGAAGTGACACAGTGATTATGTTAACGTAGATTGCGATCGCTTCTGTTCCCTTTTTCCAGTTTCCCTATCTGGGGATATTTGGTAATTTGCAATTGAGCATGATATTATTGATTAAATATGCTGTTATCAGCATCGGGATGTAGCGCAGCTTGGTAGCGCACCTCGTTCGGGACGAGGGAGTCGCAGGTTCAAATCCTGTCATCCCGATTTGTTGTACTTTCGCCAATTAAATGTCGTTCTTCGCCAATTAGCGTCGTTTTTTGTAGAACGTAAAATTAAATTATCATTTTATATTATTAAATGTCGTTGTTAACAGATTGATGTAGTTAACCACTCATTAATATAGCTGTTAACAAATTAATGTCGTTGAGTTGATTTTGACAACCTTTAACAAATTAGTGTCGCAGAATTAGCGGTCTTACTACCTGATAAATCAAAGTGAAAACAAACGGAACAATGATAGGAATAGCTACTATCAATCCCCATTTACCAAATCTAATCTCTTGATTCTCCGACTTGAGGAGTGCAATCACAGCAGCAACTCCGATTATTATCCAGATGCAGGCGAAAGCGATGAAGATAATGTATTGTTTGTCTTGCATTTTCTTTGCCTTACTTTTCCTATTAGTCTATTTTTAGATTAGTGCTACTGCCAAACTATTGACATCTTACTAATTTGGTAATTGTAGAATTTCTACGTCCTCCTATCCTAGATGAGGAAAATTTTACATCTATCTCTATCCCTGCTAAAGTTGTTTCATCAACTAAGTAAGGTGTAAACTTCCATTTACCACTATTTATAAAACTCATGAAAATAATTTTTATATTCTTAGGTAAACAGCTAAATTAAATATATCTTGATTTGTGTAAATCTTATGAAATCACTACATCGCTCAGACTTGTATTGCTGGTCATCATTCGATACAGAAAGAAATGTAGATTTCAATAGCTATGTCTGGGTGCGTCTTGATGGCAATGTGGTAATTGACCCGATGCCAATATCTGATCATGACTTGGCACACTTAAACTCTCTTGGTAAAGTAGCTTGGATAGTTATTACAAACTCAGATCATATACGTGCAGCTACAGATTTAGCTAACATTACAGGTGCTAAAATAGCAGCACCAGTTGCGGAGAAAGAAACATTTCCGATTAAATGCGATCGCACTCTCACTGAAGGTGAAGAATTAGTACCTGGATTACAACTATTTGAAATGCAAGGTTCCAAAACACCAGGGGAGTTAGCTTTGCTACTTGACGGTACAACTTTAATTACAGGAGACTTAATTAGGGCGCACCAAGCTGGTAGTCTAATGATCCTACCAGATGCCAAGCTGCAAAATCGCTCCTTAGCTGTGGATTCTGTAAAACGGTTAGCTGCTATTAACAATATCGAAGTTGTACTTGTGGGAGATGGCTGGTCTGTTTTTCGCGATGGTTCTAATCTGTTGCAAGAATTAGCAAGTAAGCTTTAATAAAATTAGTTCACTTAATCAATATTGCTGTTAGTTACGAATTTATGTTAAATATTCCTGAATTATTAGCCCAGGAGCTTTCGCTTCAACCATTTCAGGTAAAAAATGCTCTTGAACTGCTGAATGAGGGCGCAACTATTCCATTTATTTCACGTTATCGTAAAGAAAGCACTGGTGAGATGAATGAAATTCAGTTACGCAACCTTTCTGATAGATATACTTACTTAACAGAATTAGAAGAAAGAAAAGCGTCGATTTTGGATGCGATCGCATCTCAGGGTAAACTTACTGATGAGCTACAAGCTAAAATTACATCCTGCTTACAGAAAAACGAATTAGAAGACCTTTATCTTCCCTACAAAGCTAAACGCCGCACACGCGCTACCATCGCTAGAGAAAAAAATTTAGAACCACTAGCTGAATTTATTAAATCACTTAACAATCGTAATGCCAAGCCTACACCTTTAAACCAAGAAGCAGCTAAATATATATCTGAAGAAAATAAAGTTAAAACAGCAGAAGAAGCACTTAAAGGTGCATCTGATATTTTAGCAGAAGAAGTAGCGGAGAAAGCTGATTTACGTGCTTACTTGCGAGATTTCCTGATGACTTCCGGAGCATTCGTTTCTAGCATTAAAGATGATTATCCTGAAGGTACAACCAAATTTGAAATGTACCGCAAATTCACTGCTAGAGTAAAAGATATTCCTCCCCATAATATGCTGGCACTTTTTCGGGGTGAGACTGAGGGAATTTTAAAAATTGAACTTGACTTTGATGAATCAGTTGTTACTTCTTATTTAGAGTCCCAGGAAATTAAAACTAAAGTTCCAGAAGTACGGCAATTTTACCAAGAAATGCTCAAGGATGCTTTTAATCGTCTGATGAAAACATCCTTAATTAGTGAAGTACGTGCTGAAAAGAAAACTTTTGCAGATATTGAATCAATTAAAACATTTGAAAATAATCTGCGAGAGTTATTGCTATCACCTCCGGCTGGAATGCAGCCAACATTGGCAATTGATCCAGGTTTTCGGACTGGTTGTAAAGTCGCGGTTCTTTCAGAAACAGCTAATTTTTTAGAGTATCAGGCAGTATTTCCACACCAAAGCCAAAAGCAGCGTGAAGAAGCTGCTAATACAATTAAGAAGCTAGTAGAAAAATACAACATTCAACTAATTGCAATTGGTAACGGTACTGCGGGACGTGAAACCGATGAATTTGTCTCCGAAGTCCTAGCAAAAATGGAACGTAAACCAATTAAAGTAATGGTAAATGAATCGGGTGCATCTATCTATTCAGCAAGTGAAGTCGCTGGGAAAGAATTTCCTGATTTAGATGTCACAGTTCGTGGTGCAATTAGTATTGGAAGACGCTTACAAGACCCACTAGCTGAGTTAGTTAAAATTGACCCTAAATCTATTGGAGTAGGACAGTATCAGCACGATGTCGATCAAAAACTGTTGAAGAAAAACTTAGATGAAACTGTCGAGAGTTGCGTTAACTATGTAGGGGTAGATCTTAATACTGCTTCTAAAGAACTACTAACATTTGTTTCTGGAATAACACCAACAGTAGCTCAAAATATTGTTACCTATCGCAACGAAAATGGTGCATTTAAAAATCGTCGCCAACTTAAAAAAGTAGCAAAATTAGGATTGAAAGCTTTTGAACAAGCTGCTGGCTTTTTGCGAATTCGTGACGGTGAGAACCCGTTGGATAATACCGCAGTGCATCCAGAAAGTTATAGTGTAGTGGAAGTGATCGCCCAAGATTTGGGTATACCAATAAAACAGACAACCCAGGTTGCAGAGAAGCTCAAGTCAATCAATATTAAGAAATACGTCACTGATAAAATAGGTGAACCCACGCTGCGCGATATTATCAGCGAATTGGAAAAACCAGGACGCGACCCCAGGGAACAATTTAAATACGCCACTTTCAAAGCAGGAATTAAGGAAATAAGCGACCTTGAAATTGGCATGGAATTAGAAGGAATTGTTACTAATGTCGCTAACTTTGGTGCTTTTGTGGATATTGGAGTACATCAAGATGGTTTAGTACATATTTCCCAACTTGCAGATAAATTTGTCAGTGATCCGAAGCAAATTGTCAAGGTGGGACAAGTAGTTAAAGTGCGCGTGATGGAAGTGAATGAGAAATTGAAACGCATTAGTTTGTCAATGAGGTCACAACCTGCCTCAATGAATGAGCGTAATGATTGGAAACCAAGCCAAATTAATCAGCGAAAATGATGCCAATATTGCCATGCTAATGCTAATAAAATAGCTGCGATCGCACCAATTAAAGTATTAAAAATATTAACAACTTCATTGGTCATCCACTCAAACTTAGATTGCAATGTTGCACCAATCACACTTTCTAAGTTAGTACCAATAAAAGCAGCAAACACACAAATTACCACATCTGTCAAGGTAATTAAACCAACAGTATAACCGACGAGTGCGATCGCAACTGAACCCAAAATTCCGGCTATTGTTCCTTCCAAACTTACAGCCCCTTCTGTTCCCCTCGCTACAGGCTGTAAAGTAGTAATTAAAAACGTGCGTTTACCATAAGCCTTACCTACTTCACTCGCACAAGTATCTGATAACTTCGTGCTAAAACTCGCAACATAGCCTAACAACAGTAGAGGAACTACCCACCCTTGATCACTAGGGGCAAATATAGATACAAATAAAGTTCCTAACGCACACAAAGCAGCAGTAAGCGCAGAACCCCAAACATTTTCTGGCCCTCTTGCCCCAGAACGCTTTTCAGCAATACCCTCTGCTTCCTTCTGGGCAATACCAATGCGGGTCACACCAGAACCTACCAAAAAATAAAACGCTACCACCAAATACCCCTGCCAGCCCAGAGTACCCCAAACTATTACTCCCAGTAGCCCAGCGTGAAATATACCCGCAGGAGTGAGTAACTTTTTGGGAGCAAACCACACAATACTTAACAAAATTGCGTTTAATCCTAGCCCAATCAGCCAAGGATTTAGAGAATAGAAAGTAGAGAACATTAAACTACTCACCCCTTAAAGACATTATGAGTCAAGTTATATTTCATCTTGCCTTTCCTGTAGGTAATATTGCACAAACTAAAGAATTTTATGTTGATGGTTTGGGTTGCGAAGCTGGGCGGGAAACTAACGCCTCTATAATTCTCAATCTTTACGGACATCAATTAGTTGCCCACGTCACCCATGAACCTGTGACACCTCAGCGAACTATTTATCCTAGACATTTTGGCTTAGTGTTTACATCACTTACTGACTGGGAAACACTGTTAGCTAAGGCGCAGTCAAAGCAACTGCTATTTAGAGAACAGCCCAAATTACGCTTTTCTGGGCAACCTACAGAACATCGTACTTTCTTTTTAGAAGATCCTTTCCATAACGTATTGGAGTTTAAATTCTACTCTCATGCTGTAGCAATTTTTGGTAGTCGCGAATTTACTCAAATAGGCGATGCAGTAGAAGCTTGAGCAGCAGGATGTTTTAGTGGTTCTGATAGTGCTGTTACGACAGACTGAATTGATCTAGGGTCTTTTAACATCCAGGCATGGGCAGCCACAGGCAGCACTACTTCTCGTCCTACTGGCAAGTGTGAACTTTTAGCAGGTACGATCATCAAATCAAAAGGTGTCCAGATCGACGTAAAATTTATCTGTTCAAGCATCTCGACATCCTGATTCAAATCTTGGATTAAGGAGCTACTAGGGCGCATTTGCCTACAGCCTGGAAGTTGAGACAAATGGGCGACTTTAGTACCTTGGTGTGGAGAAGAAATGGTAATAAAGCGTTGCACCCGTTCAATACCGCCGATTCGTTGGACATAGTAACGGCTAACAATACCTCCCATGCTGAAGCCAACAAGATCGATTGGTTGTTCAGGAGCAAAGCTCTGATCTATATAATTGGCTACTTGTTGGGCTAGTTCATCAAGACCGACTTTGCCATTATTAGGTGTGAGGCTGATGTCATACACAGACCAGCCTAAGTTGGATAAATAAGGAGCCATTTTATAGAAAACTGCACCTGTGTCATTAATTCCATGAACTAGCAGCACAGGATTGCGATCGCTGTTACTGTTCATATCTGCTCGTAGTTAGGTTCATACTCCTAGCTTAGATCTATGCGATCGCTACTTTTATACTACCTGTGACACTAACTTAACTGGCATCAGTCGTCACCTCAAAAATGAGCGGAAATGTCAACAATTATTAAGAATTATAAATAATCTTGCATTTGTTCACGTATAAAATTCATAATTCGACTTGGCGACTATTTGCGTAGAAGCCATATCTTGAAGTAGCTGCTATAGTTTTGCAGTTGTAAAAACACTCTCGAATCAAAATTAAAATAGCTTGCTCCATTTATTGTGGACGCAGTTAAATTCATCATTAAACCAGGAGTAAAAATCAATGTTCGGTTTTATTAAAAACTTCTTCAACGCAATTATCGGCTTCATTACTGGTTTTTTTGGATCTAAGAAATCTCAAGATAATCAGTTAAAACCTGCCAAAGCTAAGAAAAGCGGCGGCTATTATATGCAGTTAGAGGAATCGGAATCTCAGCCAGAAACTGCGGCTAAATCAACTGCATCTAAGTCAGATGCGCCTGAACCTTCTACTAAAGCTAAACCCCAACCAGCAGCAAAAGCTGAACCAGCACCGAAAGCCGAGCCAGCAGCAACAAAAGCCGAGAAAACCCCTGAAACTGCGCCAAAACCTGAGCCAAAACCTGAGCAAGTTCGAGTTGAGTTAGTGCAAGGTGCAGAAGGATTGAAAGCAGAACCTGTTAAAGAGCCAGTAACAACAGCAGCTAATAACGGAAAAGCTGCATCTGCTTCTAAGACATTTGCAACTGATTATTTAATTCAGCCTTCTACCTCTGCGCCTCGTCGTCGTCCTGGTGCAAACATGAACTCGTACCTAGATATGGCGCGTCAGGTTAAAGCACCTTCTTGATAACAGGGACAATTCCTTGTGATTAAAGAACAGCAGGGGAGCAGGGGAGTAAGGGAGAAAACTAATTTTTATTCCCGTTTAGGATAAAAAAATTATCACAAAAAAGTTTTTATCCCATAATCATGAATCACTCCTGCTCCTCATCTCAAAAATGCTGAGATTTAACGCATAGATTTCAGGAAAATTAACCCACTATATAAATGAAATGCTTGATCCCAAAAAGTATCTATGTTGCGGAATAGCTCAATATGCGACTTAATGTGACCTAGCAAATCAGTTTGATCTATTGCTGTTTCACCAAAGATAGTGAAATCAGACCAAATTGCTGTCTGGGGCAACTGTTGATTAAGAAAGTTAATTAAGTTATTCCATTTATTTCTAGTGGTCGTCTTGCTTAATGGCTGGATATCTGCTTGTTTTTGGGAAAGGCTAATCCCGTGTTGAAATTGGTATTGAAAATCGCACAGCCTTAGAATACTGCGTCTTTCTGGTAAGTGTAAATCACAGCACTGAACATAATCTAATATTTTAGTTTTGCGTTGCAGTTTACGTTTAACGTCAAAGTCTACAACTTCTTCAAATATAGGTAATAGTCCTTCTACTCGCTGGTTAACTTCTGACCAGTCAAAAGTTATCGAACCTAACTGAGCTTGCTCATTTTCGCAAACTACAGTGACTTCAGAAAGATTAGACTTAAAATAATTTACCTGTAAAACATTAATATTTTCGATATCTGTAAGCGATGCAGAAAAACTGGGGATTGCAGCAGGTTGTAGTTGTTGAGTTAAAAATTGTAATTCTCCAATCCGACCAATTTTATATAAACGCCAGCCACGAGTAGGTAAATGTAACCGCGCAGTGTAGGGATCAATTTCCATCACGCCAGCTAACTTTTGGGCTGCTATTTTTTTTAATTCAGGGCTAATAGATTCTAAAATCATCACGCCTAATTCTACACCTTCGGGTGTGGCGGTAGCATCTGCGATCGCTTGTTGACGTTGCTTTTTGTGAATTTCTGCTAATCGCTGAAGCCCCTGTCGAGCTTGAGGGATAATTTTAGGATGGGTGGTATTTTTTAGCAGTTGTCTGTAAACATTTTCTGCGGATTCCAGTTTACCTGTCTCTTCGTGTAAGCGCCCTACATACAAATGCACCCAAGGGTTTTGAGGCTCTTGTTTAATTAGCTGTTTAAGTAGTTTTGAGGCTGTTTGATATTGTTTACGCTTAAAAGCTTCAGCAACTTGTTCAAGCATGGTAGAGCAATTAACAATTAACAATTAACAATTAGCAATTAGTTAGATAACTGCTCTCAATTAATTTATAACCTACTGGTCACTTTCCAATATTAGAGTATTAGTAGAAATGCACGGCTTGCGGGTCTCTACTTATGTGTTCAAATTTTTTCTGTAGCCGCAGCAACTAAAGACATAGCTACAATTGGTGCAGTTACTGCTCTCAGGATACGACTACCTAAAGAAACAGGTTTAAAACCGTGTGCGATCGCACTGTCTACTTCTGCATCTGTCCAACCTCCCTCGCAACCCGTAGCAATTACTATTGATTGAGAAGAAAACTCACTGTTGCTATCAACTTTTGGTTGTAAGCACTCTAGTAAATTGACACAATCACGACGAGTAACACAGATATATTGATGATCTTTAACTAATTCCCCATGTAGTTGTTCTTTATAAAATGATAAACCTGCACTAAATGCCACAGGATCTAAAATAGTCGGTACAATCTGACGTTCCGATTGTTCAGCAGCTTCAGTAGCAATGCGTCGCCAGCGTTCCAATTTTTGGGGACTAGGATGAAGTAAAGTGCGATCGCTGATTACTGGCATAATCACAGCAACGCCTAACTCAGTACAGCAACGCACAATCTCATCAAATCCATTACCTTTGGGCAGTGCTACTATCAAAGTTACTGTAACTGGTAACTCAGTTTGAATTGATAATTGTTCTAAAATTTCCGCAGATGTTCCTGCTAAATTTGCCAGCAACCAATTACCTTTACCATCAATAGCAATAAAGCGATCGCCCTGACGTAAGCGCAATACCCTACTCAAATAATGGTGTTGCTGAGGCGTTAAGGTAATTTGCTGGTGATGAATTTGCGTCGGTGCGATCGCTAACCGTTGTAATTGAGCCAAACTGAATCCTTACAAAACTTATCTAGAAGCAGCTTTCTGACACTGTAAACCATAAGGAATACCGTTCCATCTTACATATCCACTAGCACTGTCACGTCTGCCAGTGTGCATCATTAGCAGCATCGGTATCCATTCCTCATTGCTTCTAAAGCGTAAAGGCAACAAGTGATCTAATCTGGCTGTTGGGGGATCGCCAGGTCCATACTCTCTTGCTTCCAGGGGATTAGCAACCCCATTAGCATCTAACATTCGACCTGCTATTTTGAAACTATTTTGGCAAATATTTCCTTGACAAATCGTATCTTCTACTAACCTAAAGTCTAGAACTGCTTTTGTACCGTCTAGATTACAATCCCAGTTACCTTGCCAATCAGGCAAAATTACATCTGTGGGGTTTCTTCGTAAACTAGAGTTGAGATCAACTGCTTTTGCTTGGCTAAAACACAAAGAAATAGCTATTGCACTGATGCCACCCAATGCCGATAACCATCGAGCGGTAGTCTTGTTCATTTTTTTCACTCTTTGCAAATTACTAAAATAAACCTAATCACCAAAAACTGATCTTGATTAGTTGCTACAGAAAAAATGCCCGCTAGGTTGTAGATTATAGCAACTAGCGGGCTGTTGATTAATTTTTTGTTGCACCGTTATACAAAAAATTAATTATCATTCTGCTGAGAATTTTCCTGCAAGTAAGCATCTAGAACCTCTGATACTAACAAAGTTAGAGGCTTGCCTTGGCTAGTGGCAAATTCTTTCAGACGTGCATAAACATCAGGCTTAACACTAATCCGAGGGCGGTATTTGCTAGCGCGGGTTGTCTCTGAAGTAGTAGCAATGCCATTGATGTCATCAGCAGCATCAAGTTGAGCATTGCTTAACTCTTCCGTAGTAATTGCAGGCTCATAAGTAGCAGAAAACTCGCGGATGGCATCTAAACCAACGCGATCGCAGAAATCCCCAAAACTTTCCCCTGCTTGACGAGATTGCTTACAGAATACCAAAATTGGTTCTAATAAGCTTTCCAAGTCATTGATGTGCATCTTGTCTACATAGGCTTTAGCTAACCTTGTTTGATTAGCAGATCCGCCCAACCAAATTTGATAAGTTTCAGCTTGGCTCCCAACAAAACCTAATTCCGCCATATAGGGACGCGCACAACCATTTGGGCAACCAGTCATCCTGATGACAAATTGTTCCTGAGCCATCCCTAACTTGTTCAGCAGCGTCCGAATGCGCTCTAAGATACCAGGGATTGCGCGTTCTGATTCCGTGACCGCCAAACCGCAGGTAGGCAGGGCAGGACAAGCCATTGAAAGGCGTACCAATGGATCAATAGCATTAATATCTACTTGAACACCACAGTTTTCAAGAATCTGCTGAATTTTAGGTTGCAGTGTTGGTTCAATCTCGTAAATTAGCAGATTTTGGTGGGGAGTTAAGCGGATAGGCAAATTAAACTGCTGTACAATTTCCCGCAAAGCAGTTCTCAGCTTAAATGTACCTTCATCCTTAATTCGACCATTATCAATCGAAATACCCAGAAAGAGTTTACCGTCTCCCTGTTCATTCCAACCTAAAAAGTCTTCGTACTTCCAGGCGGGTAAAGGTTTAAGAGGTTTAATTGCTTTTCCGAAATATTCCTCAACAGTAGCGCGGAACTTATCAACGCCCCAATTTTCCAGCAGGTATTTCATCCGCGAATGACGACGGTCGAAGCGATTACCATAATCTCGCTGCGTCGCTACAATTGCCTTAACTAAATCGTAGACATCTTCCTTATCTACATATCCGATTTCATCAGCTAGGCGAGGAAAAGTGTCTTCCTTATTATGAGTGCGACCTAAACCACCACCCGCATAAACATTAAATCCCTCTAATTCTCCTTGGTCATTAGTAATTACTACTAAGCTGACATCTTGAGAATATAGATCAATCGAATTATCCCCAGGAACAGTTACAGCAATTTTAAATTTACGGGGCATATAATGTTCCCCATAAATCGGTTCTTCTGTACCGTGAACAATTGTGCCATTGCCGTTACGTTGTCGCGCTGCTGTGATTTCTGGATTTTCTTCCGCGCTGATACTTTTCTCGCCATCTAACCAAATTTCGTAGTAAGCGCCAGTTTGAGGAGTCAGCAAAGCAGCAATATTTTCTGCATACTCCCAAGCATAATCATATTCAGGGCGATTTTTGTAGGGAGCAGGTGGAGCCATGACATTACGGTTGACATCACCGCAAGCACCCAAGGTTGAACCCATGCTTTTAATTATTGCCGCGATCGCACTTTTAAGATTTTTCTTTAAAATCCCGTGCATCTGAAACCCTTGGCGAGTTGTAACCCGTAATGTTTGATTGCCGTATTCTTGGGACAGTCGGTCTAATGTCAGATACAATTGCGGTGGCACTAACCCGCCTGGATTGCGGGTACGCAGCATAAACTGGTAGTCTTTCTCCTGACCCTTGACCCGATTATCTCGGTTATCTTGCTGGTATGACCCGTGATACTTGAGAATTTGAATAGCATCTTCTGTGAAACAGTTGGTGTCCTGATATATCTCAGTTGCAACAGGTTCACGCAAATAATTACTGCGATCTTTAGTACCTTCTACTTTAGAAAGTTTTTGTGTTGGAGGAGTTGGAGTTTTAACCATTGGATCTACGGGTCTTTACCTTTAAACTTGATTATCGCTAATCCGGTCGGGATTTGGATGAATACTTTGATCGTACTATTAGCTTCTTTAGTATGTGGTGATAATTAGACTGCCTTGAAGAGAGGGAGGAGGGAGGAGAGAGGAGAGAACAGAGGAAGGAGAGAGAAAAGTTCTTTGTCATTTCTTAAGATTTGTGGGAATCTCCTACTCAAAAAGGCAAGTCATGATTAAATAACATTTTTCACTACTTATATAAACCACTTATGCGTCAATTGCGCCTAACTTCTTTAGATGTCTTTCGTGGTATTGCGATCGCAGGCATGATTCTAGTCAATAAGGCTAGTGTTGCAGACCAAGTATATCCCGCCCTCGCTCACGCTGATTGGAACGGCTGGACATTTGCCGATTTAGTTTTCCCCTTCTTTTTATTTATTGTTGGTGTAGCAATGGCTTTTTCTTTTGCCAAATACACCGAAGGCGACAACAAACCTACAAAACAGCTTTACTTACGTATTTTACGCCGTAGCGCAATATTATTTATTCTCGGTTTACTACTTAATGGTTTTTGGAATTACGACTTCAGCACAATCCGCGTCATGGGTATATTGCAACGTATTAGCGTTGCTTACCTACTTGCATCCTTAGCTGTTCTTACTTTACCAAAAAAAGGTCAGTGGGCATTAGCCGCAGTATTGCTAATAGGATACTGGTTAGCAATGTCGTTTGTACCAGTTCCAGGTTATGGCGCAGGTGTGTTAACCCGTGAAGGAAACTTTGGTGCTTATATTGATCGCTTAATCATTGGCACAGCGCATTTATATAAAGGTGATAACTATAATTCACTAGGAGATCCTGAAGGATTATTTAGTACTTTACCTGCTGTCGTCAGTGTGCTGATTGGTTACTTTACAGGAGAATGGTTGAGGAAACAGCCAGAGCGATCGCGCACCAGCATTAATATGGTAATTGCTGGTCTTAGTTGTTTAGTCGTTGGGGAAGTGTGGAATTTTTGGTTCCCCATTAACAAAAAATTGTGGACAAGTTCCTATGTTTTGTTTACTGCCGGAATAGCTTTAATTTTATTGGCAGCTTGTTATGAACTAATTGACGTGCGGAAGCGGCGCGAATGGGGTCGTCCTTTTGAAATACTAGGTATGAACGCCATTTTGGTATTTGTCGCTTCAGTTTTGATGATTAAAACATTAGTAAAAACTAAAGTTGGTGCAGGGGAAGATGCGCCCACAACTTACGCTTGGATAAATGAGCATTTATTCCAATCTTGGGCTGGGGTTCTCAATGGGTCTTTAATTTTTGCCATCCTGACAGTATTATTATGGTTAGCAGTTGCTTATGGCTTATACCGCCAGCGATGGTTTCTCAAAATTTAAGCTCATCATTTTTACTTCAAATACAAAATTTAATCTAGGTTATTACAAGCCAACCACCTGCATTGAGAAAGAAAAAGCTAATATGGAAATATAGCAGAATGATTTCCTAAAAGTGCATTTGCCGTGTTAGTTTCTCAAGTGAAGGTTGAAGATCTCGTATCTCAGATCGTGCAGTCTCGTAAAATTACTCGCAAAGACCAGCACCGTCTGATGTCTAGTTTGCTTTCTCAAGATTCGTTAGGTGAAAAAGACCGAGTTTTGATCGACCAAGTATTTGATGGAGTGCGTAAGGGGTTTTTAAAAGTTGTAGATTAATTACATTCAAAACTTACGCATATCAGGACGTGAACAGGATGCTGGCAATAGCCATTATGATTTTTTTTTACTCTATCAATAGTATGAATCTCTTGCTCACTGATAGCTTTGTGTAAGTTTTGAATAATTTGTAGCAATTTTACTAGCTAATCAACTTGATGAGAGTTACTTTAAATTTCATGTTGGTTATTTTTGATATTTAAGCTTTAAAAAATAAGTTTAAATATCAAAAATTCAGCATCTCTAACGACCAAAAATCAACAGTATTAAAACTTATTTTATTGAATTATGAATCATAAGATATTTTGGGCATTAACGCCAATTACTTTATTAGCAACTTTTGCTGCTACGAATTTTATTTCTCCTAGTGTTGATAGCCGCGTCAATCAAGATTTAAACAATTTCAAAGTTTCTGCACTAGAACAAACAAGGGAAATAGTGCAGAAATTTCAGACAATTATATCTGAATCAACATCATCAGAAGATGTACTGTTAGCTAAAGCAAGCGTTCCTACAAATCTTTCAGCCTTAGAAAAAGGAATAGCGGCTGAAACAAATCGGGCGCGGACAAATCCTGTTGCTTATGCAGCCCAAATCCAAAAATTAAGAAGCTCTTATCAAGGCAAAATATTAAGACTCCCTGGGGGAGTAAACATTTTAACTCAGGAAGGAGTTAAGCCAGTAGATGAAGCCGTTCGTGCTTTAAAAGCGACTAAACCTGTGCCAGCGCTACGTTTATCAAAAGGTATGTCTTTAGGTGCAAAAGATCATGTGAAAGATCAAGGCCCAAAAGGTGCTACTGGTCATAATGGTAGTGATGGTAGCCGTCCTTGGCATAGGGTAAACCGTTATGGTTCTTGGCAGACTGTTATAGGAGAAAATATCGCTTATGGCCCCAATACAGCCCAACAAGTTGTGATGCAATTAATCATAGATGATGGAGTGAGCGATCGCGGTCACAGGAAAAATATTTTTACCCCAGGTTATCGAGTTACTGGGGTAGCTTGTGGTTCACATAAAAAATATCGAATTATGTGTGTAATTGAGTATGCTGGCGGATACAAAGAAAAACGTTAGAATCCCCAAATTTATTTTGGACAATCTACGATATATCCCCACAAAGTGTTTTTACCGTAAGTTTTGGAAGTATTGCCAGTGAGTATAACAGTGATTTCTTTTGGGCTTTGGTTGAAAGAAAGCGATCGCACCTTATAACCTGATACAAAACCTGTATTCAAAATCATTTTTCCCTGATGGACAACTTGTAGCCTATCCGGAATTCTGAGCATATTGTAAGCAATTTTGATTGTTTTCTTTCCTTTACTTGCAGGAAATTTAATTGTTCTTCTGTCTCCTTTTTGACCTCCACTAGCTTGTCTTCTTCCACACTGACCTACACTTTCTGCTTGATAGCCGTCATCATCAGGCTGCGCTATCCCCAACGAAGCTAATTTTGTCTGAACATTGAGTTTTCCTTCCTTTAGGATAGTTGCTTGATCGTTGCTGTTGCTACGATCAACAGCAATGGCTGCTATAGCAGTAGCTTCACGAAAACTAGGAAACTTAAAAGTAGCACTAGCGCCTAGAGCTAAAGTTACTGCCGCTATAATACTTAGTTGCTTATTTTTATTCATAATTGCCCTCAACTTCTATTATTTAACTTGGTCTGGTGATTGTTTTAGCATTCTATTTATTAAAAATTTTTACTTGGTAGTATTACTTATCAATCACCTAGAGAGACTACTACTAGAGCAATTAAGTTATGTGTCGAATTGTTATCAATTATTGACATATTTTTCCTAGCTTTCCCAAATCACCAAAAGCCTTGCTCATGCCGCAGACATTGGTAACTTTACTAATATTGTTTGGAAAATATATAATACCCTTGTCTTCCTAAAAAAATTAAGTATTGAGAATTGAGTCTTCCCAAAAATCTGTGCAATACCAGAGCGATTTTTAAAGCAACGGTAGTCTAAACATTTGGGGGAATATGAAAAAACTCACTTCTCTAACTTTTAGTTAGAAGACTTGTTAAATCATGCCATTGTGAGGTTGTTGATATGGGTGCTAAATTTCGGCTTATTGCTTTGGTTAGCTGTTTAATCTGTACTGCCACTACTCAGCAACTCCCTGCCCAAGCAAAAGTTGGGGGTGTTAACTTGATGGGGAATTGGAAAGAAAGCAGCCGCGTTTTTTATTGGTCTAATTCCAGTAAAGGATGCAAGGCTAATCCCAATGTTGCTGCTAGAAAATTAAGTGTAAATAAAAAGGGCAGTAGTATGACTATCCCTACTTTCCGTTACTGGGGAAGTCCGCAAGGGCAGCGCGGAGCTTATGGAGCAGCAACTCCTAAAGTAGCGGGACGTGCAGTTAGTTTTACCATCAAAGGAGGAGGATTCGTTGCCAGATACAACGGGACAATTAGCAATGATGGTAATAAAGTAACTGGTCAAATACTTTGTACGCATAGTTCGGGCAAAACTAAGGCTAGTGTGCCTTTCACCCTTACTCGTTTAAATCCCGTGCGCTATACTCCACCTTTAAATGGTCTTGGTTAGTATCTTTGGGCGTAATCTCAAGAGGCAATTGATACAAAACTTGTTATTGATGGCTGCGATCGTGGTTACAGTAAAAATATTTTTACCCTAGATTATAGAATTACTGGTGTTGCCTATGGTTTACATAAAAAATCTAGAATAGACATCTCCAGAAATTAAAGGTGCGTTACGTAACACAAATGTAGAGACGCTGTATACAACGTCTCTACATTCTTTTTTGTAGATGTCTAATTATGTTGCACAATGTAACTATCCAACTGTTACGCCTTCAATCTTCTCATCGGTTAATTGATACAATTCGCGCAGTTTTTCTAGTTTCTCTTGCTCAGGTTGCCAAAAGCCACGCCCATTTGCCTCTAACATTCTGCCCACAATATTACGAAAAGCTTCTGGGTTAGCTTCTCGTAATTTTTTTGCCATTTCTGCATCTAAAGCATAAGTATCAGCAGCTTGATCGTAAACCCAAGAATCAGTAAAATCAGCAGTACCGCCCCAACCTATTAATGCTGTCATGCGTTGGGATATTTCATAAGCACCACCTGAACCTTGATTTGCCATTGCATCCGCCCATTTCGGGTTAAGCAATTTAGTGCGATACTCCATCCGCAGCAAGTCTTCTAAATTACGGGGTGTTGTATCTTTAGAAAAGCTTTCTACAAAACTAGCACTAACTTTTTTACCTTGTTTCTTTTCAGCAGCTTTTTTCAAACCGCCTGTATTGGCGTAATATTCTTGGATATCAGTTAATCCGTATTCTACTGAATCGATTTCTTGAACAATGCGATCGCACTTATTCAAAAGCTGATCTAAAATCTCAGGTCTAGCTTGCCCTTTATCCTTCCTACCGTAACTGAAAACATTGCGATCGCGCCAAGTATCTCCTAATTCCTCACCCGACTCCCAATTACTATCTACCACACGATCATTAACTAAAGAACCAAAATCCCCACTAGGATTAGAAAATAATCTTGCTGAACTATTTTCTACACCTTGCGCCTTTAAAGCTAAAGCGTGTTTACGAATAAAATTATGATCTTCCGGTTCCTCAGCTTCAGCAGCACGTAGGAATAAATCATCTAATAATTCAATAATATTGACAAAACTATCCCTAAATATTCCTGACAAATTCGCTAAAACATCAATGCGCGGATGTCCTACCTCTGCTAAAGGTTTCAACTCATAGCGAACAATCCGCCCTGTTCCTTCCTTAACAGGTTCAGCGCCCACTAATTCCAACAAAATACCAAGCGATTCCCCCTTAGTTTTAATTGCATCCAAACCCCATAACATTACTGCTACTGTTTCAGGATAGTTACCGTGTTCTTTGAGGTGTTGAGCAAGGATTTTCTGAGCAATTTCCCTTCCCCTTTCATAAGCAGCAGGAGAAGGCATTCTATAAGGATCTAAAGCATGGATATTTCGCCCCGTAGGTAATACCCCTAAACCATCCCGCAACAAATCTCCGCCTGGTGCTGGTGGAATATATTCCCCATTCAAACCTCGCAACAAATTTGTTAATTCATCGCTAGTTTGCATTAACAAGTTGCGGATTTGTTGCGCTTCCTCTTGGAGTTGTGACAACCCGACGCCATCTTTCTCCGTTGACTGGGAGGGGGTAAGAGAAGATGTTTTCTTTACCCCCCCGTTAACGGAAGGATTAGCAGGGATTTGATTAGATGCGATCGCACTCACAGTATCCCCAGATAACTCCTCCCCAAAATAAGCTTCAAGATAACTAACTAACTCCTCTTGATTTGGTACTTCTCCGAAAGTATGTAACCCAGAGGAAAACAACCGACTTTCTAAAACTTGTAGATACTCGTACAACTTCACCAAATAACGATTAAACACATCTGCGCTAAACATCCGCGCATTTTCAGGAGTAAACTCAATCCCTAAACGTTTAGCATCTTCAAACGGACAATCAGCATCTAAGCCTATATCTACAATTTTTTTACAAATAGCTTCCTTCAGCGCATAATTTTTTTGAGGATCTTCCCGATATTCAGTGATTAAATCCCGTAGTGCCACTAATTCTTTATATAAACCAGCACGACCATAAGGCGGTACATTATGGGAAATAATCACACCATAACCTCGGCGCTTTGCCAGCATAGATTCTGAGGGATTATTCGCTGCATATATATATAGATTAGGCAAATCTCCCAACAGAATATCTGACCAAGAATAACCCGTATTACCTAAAGGCGATCCAGGCAACCATTCCACAGTACCGTGCATTCCAAAATGCACTATCGCATCAGCTTGATAGTCATTTTGCAACCATTTATAAAAAGCAGCATATTGAGGATGGGGAGTTAAATCTTTCTCAAACATCAACCGCATTGGATCGCCAGCAATTCCTAAAGGCGGTTGTACCCCAATCCAGACATTACCAAGTTGCACACCACCAACCAGAAACTCATCCCCAAAAGTATTAATCCCCGTACCAGTCAGAGATTTCCATTGTTTCTCAATCCAGTGCGATCGCAAATACCCCAACCACTTCTCCAACCTTCTCACATTAACCGTAGTAGTTAATAACGATTTATCTTTTCCCCCTACAGCCAACCCATCCGCTACATCCATTACCTCGTCTGCTTCTTTTACCCATCGAATTAATTCTTCCCCATCTTCAGGTAACTCGCCAACATCGTAACCTTCATCTTTGAGTGCTTGGAGAAATTTCAAGAGCGACCGCGGTACATTTAATAACGCTGCTGTACCAGTCGCACCATAACCAGGCGGGAAACCATAAAGAATAACTGCAATTTTTCTTTCAGATGGCGGCTTTTGTCGTAAATTAATCCAACTTTTCAACCTACCAGTAAGACGCTTAACCCGTTCAGGAATCAGATAAATATCTTCTCCTACCAAACCACCCAAAGCAACTGTATCAATAGCCCCATCTAATTCCGGCAAAGCATATAAAACAACACTTTGCAGCCCTCCCACACCTTGGCGCGTCCAAGAATGAATATCCTGAATTAGCAGAGGCGCAGCCACAATATAAGGTACATTCTTAGCACTAAGAATACGCTTCGCTACTTCTACCTGTCTCCCAGCTTCCATCGAACCAGCAGGGCCACCTACTAGGGGAAAACCAATTGTCGAAACGATCGCATCTACCTTTACGGCATCACTAGATAAAGATTGAATTTCCACCTTACCTTGCTGCCGTTGTTGCTGTTCATAAGCCGTAGTCATCCAATCTCTAACAGCAACATGACCTTCAACCCCATTAATAAATATCGGTAAAGGAATTAATCCAGCTTCCTCAAAATAACGAATTAATTGAGCAATATAAGGTTGCTTCGTAACAACGTGCTTACGATAAAGCAAAATCCCCACAACTGGTAATTCCCTAGCCGAAGATTTACTCCCCCCAAAAGCCTTCCCACCCACCAACAGCCCATCCGTTAAATCCGTTCCAAAATCCCTCCCTCCCACAGACAACCCATCCGTTGCCAACCAGTCTATATATTGACGCGGCGATTCAAAATAACCCTGATACTCAGGATGAAGTAATCCCATATTCGGGGTTTCAAGAGGTGGCGGAATGTCTCCTACCTTCAGCCCTAAGTATTTTTCCCCCAGCGTCCAGAACATTGAAGCGACATTATCTGATCCGCCAGCATTCCAATAACCATAAATAATTAGCCAGTTGCGTAAGTCTTGCACCTTCTGCACTGGCACAAATTTCAGTAATTTAGGGCCAATCTTCAAAAAGCTAATATAACCAGCCAAACGGTCTTCTTCTCGTCCATTGCTGAATTTATCCAGAATAAACTTCACTGGTTTGGGCATCCCCTTGGGGTTATCCCCAATTTTGAACGCGCCTATCTGAGTCAGGCTCATTAATTCTAAGGCTGATTCAAATACAAGGCGGATGGGGATAGCACAGATGCGATCGCGCAACCACAGCACTTGATCATAATCAAATATTAGACTGCCAAAAAACACATCAGCGCCTGCTAGTGCCGCTTCTACCGTGTCGGGTTCGGTAGTGATAGAGCGATCGCTAAACACTCGAATATCTAACTCTGGGCATCTAGCTTGAGCCAATAGAGCCGCTTTCCGGTACAAGTCAGCATTAAATGATTCAAACCCAGCAATCAATACTATGCGTTTCATGCCCAAAGTCGAAAAGTGTTTCTATTCTCGATCTTAAGGCTGTTGTTGAATTAAAACAGAAAACAAGCTTTACTGATTGCCGAACACTTAATCCTGCCTCCTCTGGTGTCGCGTCGCGCAGTATGGGCGTAGTGCATAACAGGAACCCTGTTGCGGGGTGGGCTTTTGGTTTAATCTTTTTTAAGATTGCTCTACATTAAAAGCAAATTTTTAATATTACAGTTACTCATACACATTGATCCGGTTATTTTTAAAGAAAAATTCCCAAAAAATATTAAATCCCTAGCCATTGCGATCGCTATTACCAGGTAGCGTTACGCTCTTCACCCTGGTAAGTCAGCATTCAAGGATCTTCTAGCTATTTATTCAAACCTATAATTACGGGAACATTTTTAGCCAATTAAACGACTTAATCTTATTGCCTTATAAAAAAATGCTAGACAAAAAAATATTTTTTATCTCAAAGTTTTCTGGAACATTTAAATAACTACTAACGACTAAGAAAGTAACAAAGCAAAACAACACACAACCAATTTACGGAAGTAACTATGAAACTCTCTTTGAAATCTGCTCTTAAAATTTCCATCCTTTCTGCTCTCGCAATTGCTCCTGTTTTAATGTCTGGTAACGGTGCTTCTGCCCAAACAGTTCAAACTGGTAAAGGACTAAATGAAAGTTACATCGGCGCTGGTGTGGGAACAGGCATTACTAATCCTGAAGGACAAGATTCTAAAGTAGGTGGCAATATTTCAGCCCGTGTAACTATTCCCCAATCTCCAGTTTCAATACGTGGTCAGGTACTATACAACGACCAAACCAGTGCCATCTCCCCTAGACTTACTTATGATCTTCCTGTAGCTAAAGACACCAACGTATTCTTCGGTGGCGGATATAACTTTGTACAAAAAGATTCACCCACCTATAGTCCATTAGGCGATAAGAATGCTCCAGTGGTAACTTTAGGGGCTGAACGGAAACTTGGTGATAACATTGTTCTCTACGGCAATGCTGATTTGGGAATCAACGCTTTTGAAGGTAACGATCGCCAAGCTTTTAGCATTCAAGCTGGTGCAGGTGTTAATTTACGTTAATAGGCGAGCATTTTAGATAGCCCTTGTTTTCAGTCGTAAAACATCTTAACTGAAGTGATTGATACCCATAAAGACCGAACAATTTGTTCGGTCTTTTATCTTTTAAGTAAATAGCCCCTCCCCGCAGGTTTGGGGTAGGCTAAAATAGCGCTTATAGGTTTAATTCTATTGATTTACTTATTTGTAAAATATACTTTTAAATTTAATCTGTGGTCTTCAATAAGCCGCGTTTGACTCCATAAAGTAATCGATCAATCACAATATGTTCTGCTTCAGTAAGTGATTTTTCAAGTAATACTGTTTTCAATATTAGACGCTCGGTATGAGTAATGATGCCAGCCGCCAAAATCTCATACACTAACGGCTCGATATTGGTTTGGGATGGAGAAGCTACTGCTAGCATTTTACTCAGGGAACTCTATGCTTTCAGTATCAGTCGCATTTATCTATCTTTAGGTGATTGCAAAGTATCAATGTTTGTGAGATTACTGTATTAAAAGGGTGATTTGAGGTTGTGGTAAACGTGACGATAGTAGCAAATTATTGTGATTGAGATCACTTTGCTATTGGGTATAGTGAAAGCAAATTAATTGTCCAAAATTTGGATTTCGTCTAGCTGTGAGATCGCCACATCCGCAGATTCCAAGTGTGCCGCCGCAGGTTTCCCCCAGCAAATACCGATACAACCAGCAGCCCCACCATTGCGCCCCATTTCAATATCTCCAGCAGAGTCACCCACCATCAGCGTAGCGCTAGGTTCTACCCCAAGCTTGTCACAAGCTTGTAAAAATAAAGCTGGATCAGGTTTAGTTAAACCTTGATCAACTCCCATGATTAATTGAATATAATCATTTAGCTGATGCCGATCAACAAAAGCTTGGACAGACTGAGTTCTAGCTGCTGAGAGAATTCCTAATTTCAATCCCGCGTTATATAGCAATTGCAGCACTTCCAAACTGCCAGTAAATAAGGGAGAAGCAGGGGCAGATTTTAAAAATTGGTCAGCTTCATCAAAAGCACGATGTGCGATCGCTCTTGACTCTAACCATCCTTTACCAGTTTCGGCAATATAGGCAGCAGAAGCAATTTCCGTTTCTTGACGGCTACCCACAGCTAACAACCCAGTTGGATCAAGCTGATTGCCATCAATACCATACGCCATCAACAAAGGCTCACCAATACCTGGAACTTGAGCATCGATCAGTCGAGCGCGTTTTTGCCCCAAGTTTCTCAAAAACTCTTGCGAATCTTCCAGCGTGCCATCTTTATCAAAAATCACCGCCTGGATATTTGGGAAAATAACTTCCCGACAGCGAATTGTTACCAATTGTTTTAACTCCATTTAAATAAAATAAACATAAAAAAAGAGGGAATTTCCCTCTTTTTTTATGTTCTCAATGCGATCGCTATTCTGCTTCAATCGCTACGGGAATATCCTCTTCAACCGCAGGGGGGATATCTTCTTCAATCGCTGCGGGAATATCTTCTTCAACTGCCGAGGGAATATCTTCTTCCATTGCAGAGGGAATATCTTCTTCCATTGCAGAGGGGATATCTTCTTCCATCCCTTCCGTTGCTACAGCTTCAGAGCCTTCAACAGTCAGCCCTTGCTGTTTAGCCAGCATTTGCTCCCTGTACTTAGCAGCCATTTCTTCTGCCATATCATAAACGCGATCGCGATTCTTGATCATGTCACCAGGCTCTGGTTCAAGCTGCTTAGTAGACAGTGAAATCCGACCACGTTCAGCATCTAAATCAATGATCATCACCTTAACTTCATCATTGACATTAAAGACACTGTGAGGAGTGTCAATATGATCGTGTGAAATTTCCGAAATGTGTAGCAACCCACTGACACCACCAATGTCAATGAAAGCACCATAAGGCTTAATACCGCGAACAGACCCAATCACCACTTCACCAACTTCCAGGCGATTCATCTTACGCTCAACCAAAGCTCTGCGATGGCTGAGAACTAAGCGGTTGCGGTCTTCATCTACCTCTAAAAATTTCAGTGGCAGTTCTTCGCCCACCAAATCTTCTTTTGGTTTACGAGTACTGATGTGAGAGCCAGGAATAAAACCACGCAATCCCTCAATCCGCACCAGCGCCCCACCACGATTGGTCGCAAATACCAAAGAGCGTACAGTCGCGTCTTCTGCTTGCAATTGACGCACCCGCTCCCAAGCCCGCATATATTCGATGCGACGAATAGAAAGAGTTAGCTGTCCATCTTCATTCTCGTCCGTCAGAATGAAAAATTCCCGTGTCTCGTTAGACTGTAGAACTTCTTCAGGGGCATCAACTCGGTTGATTGACATCTCCTGAATGGGAATGTATGCAGCAGTTTTAGCACCAATGTCAATCAGAGCGCCCCTAGGCTCCAGACTGAATACGGTACCGGCGACGACATCACCAGGACTAAAGTGGTAATCATATTTATCGAGTAAGGCGGCAAAATCGTCGTGAGTAAAGCCAATATCTGTAGCGGTTGTTTTCTGACTGACCATGTGCGTTTGTATTCCTAGTTATTTTCTCCGTAGCTACTGTGCCTCCTGTCGATGTACACGCACGTTTACAGTGTGCAGCCTACACCTACATTGCTCTATCGAAACCTATTTTAGGTGATTAGATCGGGAATTTGACAGTCCAGAAAGGTTATTATAACCTACTGGGTTATTCAAACTCCAAATTTATTTACAAACTATTCAGGTTAAATTCGATTAAGAATGAGTGATGAAAGAAGGCTCAGATTCCATATCACTAGAATCTGATGGGGAATGCTCTAAACTGGTGGAAGCATTTTTAGTTGATTTCTTATGAGGAAGCTCAATCGGATTTTGAAGATGATTTAAAGTATCTACAAAATCTCTGATACCTTGAAAGTGACGATATACAGAAGCAAAACGCACATACGCCACTTCACTCAATGAGCGTAAGTTTCGTAGAACTAACTCACCAATTTCATTACTACTAACTTCTCGTACAGTTTGCTGTTGTACTTGAGCTTCAATTTCATCAACTAATGCTTCCAGACAGCTTTGGTGAATACCTGTTTTTTCGCAGGCACGCACCATCCCACGCAGTAACTTTGATCGATCAAAAGACTCGCGCTGACCATCTCGTTTTATCACTGTAACGGGGACAAATTCTATCCGTTCGTAAGTGGTAAAACGATGTTTACACCCTAAACACTCACGTCGTCGCCGAATACTTTGTCCTGCTTCTGTTGAACGAGACTCAAGAACACGACTATCAGTGTACTCACAATAGGGACATTGCATGATCGCTCATTCCTCTGTTGTAGGGTGAACTTAGGGCGTTAACTCGATGAGGGTATGTAGTAGATAAGCTAATCGTCATCAAAAATTGCATCTGGTGGGTCATTGCGGGATTTGAAGTATGTTTCCAAGCTGCATTAGCTTAGGCTATGGGGGATGATCAGCGTCCCTACGGAAGTTTGCCCCATATTCCACCGAGGTTCTACTACTTACCACTTGAACAAAAGTTGCCTTAATTAAAGTTCACAATTTTATAAATGGGAAAACTGAGCCAGTAGGAGCGCAAGCTAACTTCTTGTGATGAAGTGCCTTGACCTGATGGCTCAGTAAATTCAAATATTTGTAAAGCTGTGACGATTTTTCGGGCATTCAGCTACTTCTTCTCGATTCGGGGTGGTTCCCGAAAGGCGATCGCAAAGAACAGCGTAGCTATCGCCAAAGTTAAAACCAAAATGTAAACAACCGCTTCCATGTTAGATTTTCCTGCTCATTGAGCTAAAAATAAGACTTTGTTAGCCTGTACTTAGTCTATCAGGCAAAAGAAAAGAACGGTCTAATTAACAGCCAAAACATGATGTCTTTTATCAGTTTTTTAGACCATTCTTAACATTTTGCTACAAAGATTTAGACAGCTTCTTTGTTTCTGGCGCGAGTAGACTTGTCGCCCACTTTCTGGAACAGACCCCACTCGACTTGTTCTTCCAAGTCGGCTTCAACCCCAGCAAACACATCTCGGAACAGAGTCCGAGAGCCATGCCACAGGTGACCGAAGAAGAACAAAAGCGCAAATACAGCATGACCAAAGGTGAACCATCCACGCGGACTGGTGCGGAATACACCGTCGGAATTTAAGGTTTCACGATCAAAGTCAAAAACTTCACCAAGTTGAGCTTTACGAGCATACTGTTTTACAGTGGCAGGGTCGGTAAATGTTTGACCGTCCAAAGCGCCACCATAGAAAGTTGCTGTTATACCAGCTTGTTCAAAGTTGTATTTTGACTCTGCCCGACGGAACGGAATATCCGCACGCAGAACACCATCTTCATCAGTCAAAATCACTGGGAAGGTTTCAAAGAAGTTAGGCAGACGACGTACTGTTAATGTCCGACCTTCACCATCTTTGAACACAGGATGACCTAACCAAGATTGAGCAATCCCATCGCCCTTGTTCATTTGACCAGTACGGAACAAACCACCTTTAGCGGGGCTGTTACCGACGTAATCATAAAATGCCAACTTATCAGGAATTTCTGACCAGGCGTTTGTCAGGCTGTTACCTTCATCTACACTGGCTTGAACACGGCGGTCAATTTCTTGTTGGAAATAACCAGCATCCCACTGATAACGGGTAGGGCCATACAGTTCGATGGGAGTAGCAGCACTGCCATACCACATCGTACCTGCTACTACGAATGCTGCAAAGAATACAGCCGCAATACTGCTGGAAAGCACCGTTTCAATATTACCCATCCGTAAAGCTTTGTAGAGCCGTTCCGGTGGGCGAACAGTGAGGTGGAATAAGCCAGCAATGATACCAACTACACCTGCGGCAATATGGTGAGCTACAATGCCTCCTGGGTTAAACGGATTAAACCCAGCAGGCCCCCACTCTGGTGCTACAGGTTGGACGCTTCCCGTTAAACCGTAAGGGTCAGAAACCCACATTCCAGGGCCAAATAACCCTGTGAGGTGAAAAGCACCAAAACCAAAACACAGAAGACCAGACAAAAATAGGTGGATGCCAAACATTTTTGGCAAGTCCAAAGCTGGTTCGCCTGTGCGTGGATCTCTAAAAAGTTCTAAATCCCAGTAAACCCAGTGCCAGCAGGCAGCTAGGAATAATAAACCCGAAAGCACAATATGTGCAGCCGCAACACCTTCAAATGACCAGAATCCTACATCGCCTGCGGCTTCACCAGTGACGCTCCAACCGCCCCAAGACTTGGTGACACCCAAACGTGCCATAAAGGGCAATACATACATCCCTTGTCGCCACATTGGGTTCAAAACGGGATCGCTAGGGTCAAATACAGCTAACTCGTACAGGGCCATTGATCCAGCCCAACCTGCCACTAGGGCAGTGTGCATCAGGTGTACAGCAATCAGCCGCCCTGGGTCATTCAGAACAACTGTGTGTACTCGATACCAGGGTAGTCCCATTGACTACGCTCCTCCTAAGAATAAAGTGTCTACTTCGACGTTTCTTTTTTTATGGGCTTGAGTTTACCATTGTCCATCTGCACTTTGCTCATAACTTCTAAACAAAGCAGGGTGGGCAATTGGACGGGGTGTCCATGAAAATGAAGATTATTTAAAGAAGTGTAACTATTGTTAGAGTCGAATGCAAGCAGGTTTGCGGTTTTTCGCAACTACTATCGGGTAGTTTTCTTCAACATTCTTAACATAAGTTTTTATTCGTTAACAAAGCGAGAATTAAATGCTTCTGCTGTTGCTAATAGCTCAATAACTTGTTCGGCGCTAATTAAGCGTTTAAGAACAACTTGACCAATTGTGTTAGTGGCGGAGCTATTTTGCTCTGTCGGATTTACTTCCAACATGATTATTTCTTCTTCTACTTGGTAAAGCCATAATTTTTCGTTTTGCTCTACAAAACAAATGTTTAGGCGTTTAATTTCCGGTTTGCGTCGCCAAGCGGTTTCATTCCACAAACCACCAAATTCCCAAACCCGCCCGACAGTCCATCCTTCTGCTAGAAAAAAATACTTCACTAAGATTTGGTTTTCAGAGGTACTTTTCCGAATTATCTTACCTCTGTTAAGCAATTTGCTCTTAGCTGATTAAAGTTAATTAGTTTTTTAGATCAAATTTATTTAAGTCAGGCTCTTTATACTGCTACGCAGATGTTGCCGATGTTGTTTGCCTGAGTGTATTACGTTGGCGATCGCATCTGGATAATTGGAAAACTGCTGTCTTTGCGCCTTGTACAGTTGTAAGTAGTCGGACAAAAGTAATCGACACTGTATTAAGTTTTATTGAGGCTGGAATGTAGTGCGATCGAGCAAGAAAAATTAGTACATATGTATTTGTACTGCATAGGGGTTAGCTGCAATTTTTTCAACTTTCCAGCCTATAGCTGAGAGCCTAATTATAGTAGAGCGCTCTTTTACTTTTTGAGAAACTGTCGCACAGTTAATTAATCCCAATAGTTTTCGGTCTTGGGTTTTAGTTAAAAATACTCTCAAAGGTGGTGATGGCATTAAATGATTGTGATTACCTCGCTTATTTAACTTTTATTTATTATCCAGCCTATCAGTTTTAAACTGGCAAAAAATTTCCCATAACTGCTTTTGAGTCCCAGATCGCTTATGTTAAAAAATGATGCAATTGGTGGTAAACCACTCCTACTACGTTGTTCGACAGTTTAGTTAGGTTTTTTCGCTCACTTTCATCCCATAATCCCCCTAAATAGTGTCTAAACCTTTTTTTTAGGCTTGATGGCTGGAAAACATCATCAAACCGACTGCACTATTTTTCAAAACATGGGGCATTGCGTCGGGTGTAGTTTCTTTCATAGGTATTTCGATGGCGTGAAATACTTAGCTGGTTTATAACTTATTTAGTTTTAATTCATTGTTTAAGCCCCGTTAAGAGTGATAAGAAGAAAAAGTTAGTGCAGAAAAGGTAACAGAAAGAAAGTGACAGGGCAAAAGATAAGATGCAGAGTTAATTTTATTGGAGAATTATTGACTTAATGAAACTGATATGAAGTTTAAAGACAGAGCAGAAGTATGTTCAAAGTTTTAATTCTCTATCAGAGTAAATCTAGGCGAGGATTAACACTTTGAATTTTGAGCAGTTTTTCGTATAGTTCTCGTTCCTGCTGACTGATATTTTTGGGAACTACAATTTCGATTTCTACCAACTGATCTCCTCGCCTACCATTGTCAGTGGGAAAGCCTTTACCAGAAAGACGCAATCTTTGACCAGATGCTACTCCAGGTGGAACAGTCATTTTTACAAGACCATCAAGAGTAGGCACTTCTATTTGTCCGCCTAAAACTGCCTCGCTTGGTGTAACAGGTAGATGACAATGAACGTCAAATTCTTCTAGCTTAAAGAATGAATGGGGAGCTAAGGTAATTTTTAAATACAAATCTCCACCAGCAATGCCTTGACCTTTTAATCTTACACGCTGACCACTGATCATTCCTGCTGGCATATCAACTTCAAGAGAGCGCCCGTCTTCTAAGCGAATTCGCTCTCTGCCTCCAAGATAAGCTTTTTCTAAGGGCAAGGTTAGTTGAGCTTCTACATTTTTAGGATTAGTGCTAGGGCTGACTGTATAAATTGTTTTTGTTGTACCAGGACGAAATTGATCGGATGAGTTAACTGATACACGAGAGCGTTCTGTCGCGGCTACTCCTACCTTGACTTCCCGCCTACGCCCTAGGAGTTGGTCAACAAAGCTGTTAAAGTCTTTAAACTGACCAAAATCAACGTCTTCAGAAAAACTACGGCTATTGCTAGATCGACTATTCCAAGATTTAAAACTTTCACTTCGTGCAGCTTTAGCTCGATTAAATCCTCTCTGATTCCAGAAGCGACTGAACTGATCGTACTGCGATCGCTTATTGGTATCAGAGAGAATTTCATATGCCTCACCAATATCCTTAAATTTTTCCTCTGCTGCTTTGTCCCCAGGATTTAAATCTGGGTGATACTGACGTGCTAACCGCCGATATACCTTTTTAATTTCTTCACTAGAAGCATCTCTAGCAACGCCTAGAATTTCGTAGTAGTTCCGAAAGTTTTGCATAGTTTAGTATGAAGTATGAAGTATAAAGTATGAATTCAGCCTTCATTCTTCTTATTTCAGGCCATCTTAGAGCCAGTCATCGTCATCATCATCCCAATCATCCTCCATTCTGGTTGTGCGCGTACTACGCGTGGTATAACCTCGATTTTCTTGACGAGATCGACCAGAACCAACGCTGCCAGCACGGTAATCCTCACTATCATTTGATGTACTACGTATACGCCCAGAATACGGTTGCTCGTAGTCACGTACCACGGGATCGCTTTCTCCTGTGAAAGTACGACGGATAGACCCAAAAAAGTCATCTTCATCTTCACTAGATAGTAAGCGTACCTCTCGGTTTAGTTCGTAGAGCGCGTCCTGTAAATCGGACTGTGAGCGGTCAATGCGCCGATCATCATCGCGAGCGATACTATCACGCAATTCCTGAATTAAAGCTTCAATTTTACGACGCTGACTACTAGCAAATTGCATCCCGAATTCTAGTGCCACTTCTTTAAGTTGCCGTTCCCCTTGCAGAGCTAGCCCCTCGGCGCGGTTGCGTTTATCTACTCTTTCTCGGCGCTGGCGGTCAGTTTGGGCAAATTGTTCAGATTCACGAATCATCCGGTTAACTTCTGCCTCGCTCAAGGTAGAAGATCCTTGGATTGTAATACTCTGTTCCCTACCTGTAGTTCTGTCTAAGGCAGTTACTTGTAAAATCCCATTAGCGTCAATATCAAAAGAAACCTGTATTTGAGGTACACCTCGCGGTGCAGGTGGAATACCAGTGAGCTTAAACCGCCCCAATGACTTATTATCTGCTGCCATTTCGCGCTCGCCTTGGAGGGCGTGAATTTCCACCAAAGTCTGATTATTTTGTGCAGTGGAAAAAACATCAGCGCGACGTGCTGGAATTTGTGTGTTGCGGGGTATAAGCTTTTTCATTACACCACCAATCGTTTCCAGCCCTAATGATAAAGGTGTGACATCCAGTAGTAGCACATCATTGACATCACCAGCTAATATTGCTGCTTGAATAGCAGCACCCACACCTACAACTTCATCAGGATTAACATTTTGATTCGGTTGTTGATCAATTAAGCTGCGAACCAACTGTTGTACTAAGGGGATGCGAGTAGAACCACCTACTAAAACTACCTCATCAATTTGAGCAGGTGTCATACGTGCATCTGATAATGCGCGCTTGACTGGAGTGCGTAACCTACTGATTAAATCGCCACAAAAATCTTCAAACTGCGCCCTAGTTAGCCGAGTTTCTAGATGTTTTGGGCCATCTTCTGTTGCGGTGATAAATGGTAAGTTAATATCAGTGACGGTAACACCAGAAAGCTCAATTTTAGCTTTTTCTGCTGCTTCTGTGAGCCTTTGTAAAGCTTGGCGATCGCGCCTCAAATCTACCCCTTCCGTTTCTAAAAACTGCTCTGCTAGCCAGTCAACAATTTTTTTATCAAAATCGTTACCACCTAGCTGAGTATCGCCACTGGTAGCTTTGACCTCAAATACTCCATCACCGACATCTAGGATAGAGACATCAAATGTGCCACCTCCGAGATCAAACACCAGGATGGTTTGATTATCCTGTTTGTCTAATCCATAAGCTAAAGATGCCGCCGTTGGCTCATTAAGAATTCGCATAACCTCTAGTCCTGCGATCCTACCAGCATCTCGCGTTGCTTGCCTCTGGGAGTCGTTAAAATACGCAGGAACTGTAATTACGGCCCCTGTGACTGGCTGCCCTAAGTAGCGACTAGCTTCGTCTGCCAGTTTTCGCAGTATCATTGCTGAGATTTCTTCTGGGGCAAATTCTTTCTTCAGCCTAGGGCATTTAATTTTTATATTGCCTTCTTCATCTTTACGGATAGTATAAGAGACTTGCTTTGACTGTGGGCTGAGTTCAGCATATTTGCGACCCATAAAGCGCTTCACGGCATAGAATGTGTTTTGCGGGTTGGAGATTCCTTGCCGCCGTGCCATCTGCCCAACTATGCGTTCTCCGTCTTTATTGAAACCAACCACGGAGGGAGTCGTCCGCATTCCTTCTGAATTAGCAATCACGACTGGCTTTCCGCCCTCCATGACGGCTACTACTGAGTTAGTGGTACCCAGATCTATGCCGACTACTTTTCCCATGCGTTGCGGTTCTCCTCGCGTGTTTTATGACTTAATGTTGAGAACATTTGCTGAATTATATTGTATCTTGCTGCTGGTAAATAATATATATACTTTGGCAGCCGTTAAGCTAACCTGGCTATTTCAATTGCTCGCTCTTCTATCTCCAGTCTTTCCTTGGTTTAACGGAGTTTAAGTATCCAACTTGAACGCACATTAGCTTAACATTTCCTACCTACCCAGAGGTGAAATTACTTTTTTGAGATTTGCTTCCATAATATGTTTTACTGCAAGATATACTGCAGCAAACAAAATAATAAATTACTTTGTTAGCTTAATTCAAATATTTATTTAATCAACTTTGTGGCTATTCCCTATTCGTTTGATTTAAAATAAACCGTCATCATCAAAATCATCTAGAGAAAACCAATCGGATCTATATCGCCTAGAATCAATTTCCTGCTCATAAATAGCATTAAGAGATGGAGGATAACAAATACAAAATCTGGTGCGATCGCATTGAACTAAATTCCTGTATCGCGTGTGCAGCATTTCTGCTTTATTCCGCAACCGCTTATAAACTGCCATATTCGGGCAAATAATCACCATTTCAGCAGAATTAGGTTCATAGCAAGTAATTCTCCATTCGCAGTGGCTAAATACAGCCCTTAAGGAACTATTGAGATTTTTAAAGAAAAATTGTCGCAGTTCTCTAACTTCGGATAAATTTCTGGCAAGTGCTAAATCTTCTTGGCTTAGGGGTCGAGGTGCATCTGGATTATCGTAGTTCATGATGATTTCCTTAAAGCTTGCGTCTAAATGTAACGAAATGCAAATATAATTAAATCCAGAACATCTGGTTTCCACTCTTTAGGGCAGTAGCAAAACAAATGCGAGTTGCGATCGCTGGGGCAGGTCTAGCTGGGCTTTCTTGTGCCAAATACTTAACTGATGCTGGTCATACCCCCATTATCTATGAACGTCGAGACGTTTTGGGGGGTAAGGTTGCTGCTTGGCAAGATGCCGACGGCGACTGGTACGAAACTGGTTTGCATATATTTTTTGGGGCTTACCCCAATATGTTGCAGTTATTTAAGGAATTAGGGATTGAAGATCGATTGCAGTGGAAAGAACACACGATGATCTTTAACCAACCGGAAGCACCTGGGACTTACTCTCGGTTCGATTTCCCTGATTTACCAGCACCAATCAATGGGATTCTGGCAATTCTGGGTAACAATGATATGCTCACTTGGCCAGAGAAAATTCGTTTTGGAATTGGTTTAATTCCAGCGATGATTCAAGGGCAAAAGTATGTTGAAGAAATGGATAAATACTCATGGTCGGAGTGGCTTAAAAAGCAAAACATCCCCCCAAGGGTAGAAAAAGAAGTGTTTATTGCTATGTCAAAGGCACTAAACTTCATCAATCCTGATGAGATTTCTGCAACTATTTTGCTCACAGCCCTAAATCGCTTCCTGCAAGAAAAAAATGGCTCTAAAATGGCATTTCTTGATGGTGCGCCGACGGAACGGTTGTGTCAACCGATGGTAGATTACATTACCGAACGTGGTGGGGAAGTAAAGTTGAATGCTCCTATTAAAGAGTTTTTGCTTAACCCAGATGGAACTGTGCGCGGGTTTTTACTACGGGGGACAAATGGTACAGCAGATGAAGTGATTACTGCGGATGCGTATGTCTCTGCGATGCCTGTTGACCCTTTGAAAGTAATGTTACCTGAACCGTGGAAGCAGATGGAGTATTTCCAAAAGCTAGAAGGCTTAGAGGGAGTACCTGTAATTAATGTGCATCTGTGGTTTGACCGCAAGCTAACGCAAATTGACCATTTGTTATTTTCGAGATCGCCTCTTTTAAGCGTCTATGCTGATATGAGCAATGCCTGCCGAGGCTATGCTAATCCTGATTGTTCAATGCTGGAATTGGTACTAGCACCAGCAAAAGATTGGATTAGTAAATCTGACCAAGAAATTGTAGACGTGACACTGGCAGAATTAGAAAAACTATTTCCTGACCATTTTGGCGGGGAACAGCCAGCTAATTTGCTGAAATCTCACGTAGTCAAAACTCCCCGTTCTGTTTACAAAGCTACACCTGGACGGCAACAATATCGTCCTGATCAAAAAAGCCCTATTGCTAACTTCTTTCTCACAGGCGATTACACAATGCAACGTTACTTAGCGAGTATGGAAGGTGCCGTACTTTCTGGTAAGCTGACAGCGCAGGCAATTGTAAGTAGCCAGGAATCAGGAGTGAGAATTGAGGAATTAGATATTAATACTCAGAACTCAGAAGTACAACTAGCTTAAGCGCCATAATGCCATTGGATATTTTGGATGATTAGGAAACTTGGCTTAGTACAAACACTCTTAAATCTGAGTAAGTATCTCTAAATTCCAAATTCATTGATCTAAAATTTCATATCGCCTGTCCCTAGCTCACCTTCATTTCAGCCTGCAACGAATGCTGCAACTGTATAAGTCCCCTTGCATGAGAATGCTGGCCTCTATTGAGGATGCCTACGAAATCTGTCGCCAAATTACGGCTCAGTACGCTAAGACGTTTTATCTCGGCACGCTGCTGATGCCAGAGGCGAAACGTCGCGCCATTTGGGCTATTTACGCTTGGTGTCGGCGAACTGATGAGCTAGTGGATGGTGCTGAAGCAACGAGTACTACTCCTGAGACACTTGATCGCTGGGAAGAACAACTAGAAGCTTTATTTGCTGGACAACCTATTGATGATTCAGATGTGGCTTTGGTAGATACCTTGACTCGGTTTCAATTGGATATTCAACCGTTTCGAGATATGATTGCTGGTCAGCGCATGGATCTGTACCGCAGCCGATACGAAACGTTTGAGCAGTTAAATCTCTACTGTTATCGAGTTGCTGGTACTGTGGGATTGATGTCAACCACAATCATGGGTGTAGATACTTCCCCGTACACGGCTGCCTGGAACAAAAGTCAAGAAATCTATCTTCCTACATCTGAAGCGATCGCTCTTGGAATTGCTAACCAACTCACAAATATTCTTCGAGATGTTGGGGAAGATGCCCGTCGAGGTCGCATCTATCTGCCGTTAGAAGAATTAGCTTTGTTTAACTACACCGAAGAAGATTTATTAAAAAGTGTGGTTGATGAACGCTGGTGTGAATTAATGAGTTTCCAAATTCAACGAGCCCGAAAGTACTATTCTGAGGCAGAAAAAGGAATTAAGTATCTTAGTCCCGATGCTCGTTGGCCTGTTTGGGCAGCTTTGATGCTGTACCGAGGGATTTTAGATGCGATCGAGCGTAACCAGTACGACGTTTTTAGCCAACGAGCTTATGTGCCTACACCAAAAAAACTTTTGTGTTTGCCACTGGCGGCGTTGAAGGGGCAAGTACTCTAAACAAAAAGTAGGCTCAATAAATAGATCGTGCAGCATTTATGATTGGCATAGCTTAACTTTGATTAGCTCAATCTCAGTATCACTGGCTACAACTAGGATTTTGGGGCGGGTTTAATTGAGATTAAAGTAGGATACTTATAATTTTGGTGAACCCGCCCCTACTGAACGGTATTGCGCTAGAAACAAAGTTTAGGAGTTGAAATAAGTGGGTTCGTTCCCAGGTTTCCATTTAATATTGCAGCCAATACTAGGCTGCTGATCTGGGTTAACAGGTTTGTCTGCTAGTACTGCATCAATAGCAGGACGCAAATCTTTACCTGTGACTGGTTTACCATTGCTAGGACGACTATCGTCTAGTTGACCGCGATAAACTAAATTGCGATCGCTATTAAACACAAAGAAATCTGGCGTACAAGCAGCAGTGTAGCTTTTAGCTGTTTCCTGGCTTTCATCATAGCAAATAGGAAAATTAAAACCTTGCTCTTGCGCCATTGCCTTAAGTTGATCTGGAGCATCGTTAGGATAGTTAGTAGCATCGTTAGCACTGATTGCGACAATTCCCAGGCTTTGATTAGCATAATCTTTACCGAGGTTTGCCAGTTCTGCCTGAATGTGTTTTACAAATGGACAATGTTGGCAGATAAACATTACCAGTAAGGCTTTTTTATCAGCAAACGTGGCGAGTGAAATTATTTCACCAGATACTACATCTGGTAATTGGAACTCTGGGGCTTGAGTTCCTAGCGGCAACATGGTTGAAGCTGTTAGTACCATAAATTTTCTTCCTAAAATTAATTGAATTTGCGTAACTACGGAACTAAGAAGTAGTATATCGGGTCTAAAGTTATGTTGGTATTGGTATAACTATTTATGATTTATAAGCATCAATTAACACTAGGAAATAGCGTTAAAACAGCGCATTCTAGAATTTTTACTACACTACTGCTAACAGGAATATTATCGTTGGCATCAGGGCTAACTCTCCTAGAAATGGTAGTAGCTGCTCCAGCAACTGTTGCTGAGACTAATGCTAGTTTGTTGCTAAAACAACAGACAGGTAATCAAACGACTCCACGTTTAAGATCTGAAAGATTTCGCTTGAATAGATTACCCGCGAATATCCTTAATGCTATACGCCAAGATATAGCGAGTAAATTCAGCATTTCTCAATTGACAGTAGTTAGCTCTAGTCGGCAAAATTGGACTGATGGCTGTCTTGGTTTAGGTACACTAGAAGAAAGTTGCCTCGCAGCAATAGTTCCAGGTTGGCGTGTAGTTGTATCTGATGGTAGTCGTCGCTGGACATATCGCACAGATAGCAGTGGAAGCACCTTGCGCTTAGAAAATCAAACTACTACGGGAAATTCACAGGGGTCTGTTACTAATGCTGTTTTGCAAGAAGTTTCTCGCAGGACAAATTTGCCAACTTCAGCTTTCCGTATTGTTGAGTCTGAACGTCGAACTTGGTCAAATGGCTGTTTAGGTTTATCTACTCCTGGTATTGGTTGTACTTTAGCGATGGTACCAGGCTGGCGTGTAGTTGTAGCTAATGGAGAACAACGCTGGGTATATCGTACTAATGAATCTGGATCAGTTATTAAGCTGGATACAGCAGCTAGTACCATTGGGGAACTGCCAAATTCAATTGTTGATGCAGTTTTGCGTGAAGCATCCCAATATTTAAATTTACCAATTTCTCAATTGCAGATTGTTGAGACGCAAGCGAAACAATGGCCGAATCAGTGCATTGGAATAACTCAAGCTCCTCGCTTACTTTGTGGCCCAGTTTCTCAAGAAACTATACCAGGATGGCAGGTGGTTGTAGTAGGTGGAGAACAACGCTTAGTCTATCGTACTAATGAATCTGGCTCTACAGTAATTTTAGATGAAGCTACTAGCAACGTGGGTGAGATTGGCACAATCAAACCTAGTAGAATTTCCGCTAGTGAATTACCGCCACCTTTACCAATTAATGTTGTATTTCGGGCGATCGCTAGTGGTGGTATTACTGGTAGAACCTACCAAACCACGCTGTTAAATAATGGACGAGTTATTCGAGAACTGATGAATCCAAATGGCACAAGTTCTCAGCAGCAAACTACTAATATTTCCCTAGAACAGCTAAGGGAGTTTCAAAGCCTACTGGAAACACAAGGTTTTTCTCAGTTTCATCGGCTAAGTTACGATCCACCTAAAGGTGCAGCAGACTATATTACTGTCACTCTTACCAGCAGATCTGGCACAACCCGCTATGCTGATATGGGTCAAGATCGCCTACCTCAAAGGCTTAATCAAGTGATTCAAGCTTGGAATGGAATTGTCAATCGCGTATAAATAACTCTTGTAGGTTGGGTTAAGCGTAGAACCCCCTAACAGTAACCTTGATTATATGTTGGGTTTTTACGCCAACAATCCAGCCTACTATTTAATACCACAAGCTAACTTAAAAACTGGTAATTGATGCTCAGAACGAACATTTATTAATTTACTGTTTCCACTCTCGTTAATTTCTTGAATAACTTTGTTGTTACTCTCATACTGGAGAGTTTTTTTTCACGAAGTACGCCAGTTTTATAGTGATTCATAATTTTGATTGCTGAGTCATAAAACAGTACTTTCGTTTTGCACAATGTCAAATATATAATGAGCCATTTGTAATTTAGAACAAGGTTCTATTTCAAATTGCCTTTGTTCGCTATCAATAAAAATAGCTTTGTTGCGATCGCTACCAAATCCACTATCTGGTTGATCTATAGGATTGGCAACAATAAAATCTAATTTTTTTCTTTGCAGCTTTTCTAATGCAGGTGTAACTATATCCCCTGTTTGTGCAGCAAACCCGATTAATTTTTGATGCGGATGTTTGAGACTACCTAATTCTGCCAGAATATCTGGTACAGGTTCTAGGGGTAAGGAAGATGGCAGCGATCGCTTGGCTAACTTCTCTGTACTATATATAGCTGGTTTAACATCCGCTACTGCTGCTGACATCACAATTAAATCTGATAAGGGAAAATTGAGCAGCATCGCCTGTCGCATTTCTTCGGCGCTGACAACTGCGATCTCCTTCATACTTCCTCTTCCTTCCTGCCCCTTAGCGACGGGAGGGGTAGGTGCCATTGTAGTTTTAGGCATACTATGAACTAATGTGACAATTGCGCCACGATTTATTGCTGCTTGTGCTAAAGCTAATCCCATTTTGCCAGTAGAAGGATTACCAATAAAGCGCACCGGATCTAAATGTTCCCGCGTTCCCCCAGCACTAATTAATACTCGTTTACCTGCTAAATCTCGCTTGCCTTGAGTATGTAGTAATGATTGTACCGAGGCGATAATTTCTGGGGGTTCTGCCATTCTGCCAGCGCCAATGCGATCGCACGCTAACAAACCAGCACTAGGGCCAACGCTGTGATAACGTGGGTCTTGCAACAACTGTTGCCAATTGCGTTGTACTGCTACTTGTTCCCACATATCAGTATTCATCGCGGGTGCTAGCAATACAGGACTTGTAGAAGCTAATACAGTATTTGTAAGTAAATTATCAGCTAACCCATAAGTTAATTTACCTAGCGTATTAGCGGTTAGTGGGGCAAGTACTAAAACGTCTGCCCATTCTCCTAATTCAATATGTAATGGACGACCATTAATTGCTTGCCAAAAATCATCATCTGTGTAGGCTTGATGACGAGACAAGGTTGCTACGGTTAAAGGCGTAATAAATTCTTGTGCGGAACGAGTAAGAATAACTCTTACTTCTATCCCTGCTTTGAATAGAGATGAAATTACCTCACAAACTTTATAGGCAGCTATCCCGCCACCTATACCAATTACTACCTTGGTTAAGTTTCGATTAAAAACTGATGCCATTGAGATTACAAATAAGTTTAGATTTTAAATTCAAAGCTAATATTTATATTTAGACGCAACAAATGAATATTAGCCTTAAATCTAAAATCTCAAACTCTTATGCTTCGTCAAAAGCTTCCAAATCTAGAAGATGGATATAAGGTTCGACCAATTCTGGACGTTGAAAAGCGATCGCTCGTAGAAGATGCCAATCATTCAAGCCTTCAAAAGGATTGCTATAATCATCACCTTCTAGACGTGCAGCAAGCTGTTCCACGTCTGCTGCCGTGAGAGCAGAAATATTCCGTGTCGAAATGCTTGAAGTTGTCATTTGCTCACGCCCCTATGATCACTATCTGTCTCAATTGCTGTACAGACGCAACAGCCCCTTTTATCTTAGCCTCCTTACCTGAAATTGTTAGCTTGTGATATTGTTTGTAACAAAATTTTGTATTAATTCTAAAACTTCTGGTCTAATTTCATGCGCCATATCGAATTCCTGGTATTGCACTGCTACCCCCATTGCTTTTAAAGTGTCGCGTGCTTTCTGGGCAGCACTAATTGGTACAGTTGAGTCAAATCTACCATGCACAATTAATACTGGCGGAAAAGCGCGATGCCTACGGCGGGCTTCGCCAACGCTTGGTTGAGTAATTGGATGCAAATACCCACTTAAAACCACCAAACCCGCTAAAGGCAAATTTAGCCCTACATCCAAAGTCATTGCCCCCCCTTGTGAAAAGCCACACAAAATTGTGCGCGACAGAGGAACACCAGTAGAACTTTCTAAAGATTTCAGCCAATCAGTTAAACTTTCTTTGCTTTGTGTTAATTCCTGATGACTTTTTTGCAGTGATTCTTGTGCTTGTGTGAACGAATACCACATCCATCCCCCCGATCTTACATAAGGCTGAGGAAAGGGAGCATTAGGAAACAAAAACTGGTAATCATGCAATTTTAACAACGGTGCTACAGATGCTAGATCTTGAGCATTAGCGCCCCAGCCATGCAAGGCTACAACTAAACCAACTGGTGTCTTACCGCTAGCTGGTGGTATGGAAATAACTGATAAAGACAGAAGATTACTCCTAATAAACGCAACTCACCAATTTGAGACACTATCAAAGTGTTCATCTTTAAGAATAATGTGGTGACCCGCATCGAATTTAATCCACCCTTGGTGTTGTAATTTACTAAAAAGCCGTGTAATTGTAACTCTTGTTGTCCCGATAGTATTGGCAATATTTTGATGGGTCAAACGAATACTTATACGAGTGCCTCCAGGTACAGGTTGACCCATTTCTTGTTTTAACAATAGTAGTAAGCGGCGCAAACGATCTTCCACTCGTCGCTGTCCGATAATCGCTAACAGTGCCTCTGTTTGTCGCTGCCGTCTGACTAATTGCGGCAATATCGTCTGAGATAAACTTGGAGAAGCTTCTATTTCCCTAAGTGCAAACCACTTCAAGTATACAGTTGATATGGCTTTTGCCTGATAAGAAGGTAAAGATGTTAACCACTCACCAAAAAACATCGAAGGCCCCGCCCAACCAAGTAACACCTCTTCTCCATTGTTACAAAATGTATTAAGTTGCACTAAACCCTGACATACCTGCCACATCCCCTGTGTTAGTAGCGGAATTTCTTCTCCCTTGGCATATAAGTGCAACCGATTTTCTTCGTTCACTTCGTATTGGTCTAATACTAAATTAGCTTTATAAGTTAGAAACATAAGGCGCAAGTCTCCTCAGCAAGGAGATACAGACTGAGTAGTGCTAAACCTTAATTATCTAAAAGCTATGTATATGATCGCGTATACGTAAACGTATAACTTGAGTGCTGGTTTTAATCAGCACCAAAATTAACCTAGATATGTAAATAAGCGGTAGACTTTTTATGATGGGCAAGCTAGATTTTACTGCTAATTAAAGAAAGCAGCAGCTAGTGTCAAATATAATGATGTTAGGCTGACACCACAACTCTTAAAGCATCATGAATTATTGAGTTAAGTCACTCTTTTTGCTCAATCGGATTAAGTAACTCTAGACGGAAGGAGGTTCTGGTTTCAGCATCAATGTATTTATTTTGTAAAAACTGCCAATGCTGCCAGGATTTGTAACTATTTTGTGACAATTGCTTAACTAAAGTGGGTAGCTTTTTATCATTATCTGAGTCTAAGGCTACTGAGATAAATTCTGATAAAACCACACTATCCTGAATTTCACCCAATATTTTTTGAATTTCTTTCAAATCTTCTAGATGAGCTATATATTTTGAGCCGTAAAATTCTGTAAATAACTCCATTTGATAGCGCGATCGCTTAGTTTGTTTACGCAAGCTGTGAAGTAGCTTACCTTGATCAATTAACAGTTGTTCTACCTCAGACTGAGGCATAGCTTTGGAAACGCCAATTTTGCCTTCTGCTACCTGAACCCCTACTAACCAGCCTGGATGAAGTAGAAATTCACTTACGGATGGCAAAAGTAAATCTGGCAATACTTCAGAAATTGGCAATTGAGCTACTCCTAAGTATCGCGGTTCCTCTAACCAATTTTTCAAAGCTTTCTTCAAATGCTGATAACTTTTACTCTCTAGGGCAGATTGCGCTTTTGCTAGTGCTTGTTTACGCTGTTTATCTAGATACTCTAAAACTTGTTTTAAGTATTTTTGCTCTGATTTTGGTAACTCAGGTTCATACTCATTTAAGAACGTTTCCTTAAGCACATCTAAATCTCGTAACTCTCCGAGTATCCGAGCAACTTTAGCAATCTTTTTTTCAGCAGCAGCTTTAGGCAAGTCTAAAACCACTTGAAATCCTGTGACTGCTGAACGCAAGCGACGCATCCCCACCCGCATCTGGTGTAATGCTTCGGGATCTCTGTCATTGAGAACATCTTCTTCGTGCTTGAGAATTTTATCGAGGTGTTGCTCAATTGCAATATATCCCCAATCTCCCAATGTATTTGTATTATTAATGGTAGGTTTTTTCATACAATTTGTTTTTTGCTCTAAAAAGTGAGTAACAATTTAATTTTCATTAACTTAAAATTTATTCATAAAATTCAAATCACTCAAATTTTTGTAACAATATTAGCTAGTATTATACCTCAAAGCTGACGGGACAGATGAATAATAGCTGACATTTTTAAAGTTTTATTATTTATACAATTACTCTACCTGATGGTAGAAGCCAAGGTATTTATTATATGTAGTACGCTGACAGTAAGAGTCAATTAAGGAGTTTAAATAAGTGTGTTTGAAACCATATTAGTTTTTGTTGTTAGTTTAATGCCAGCATTATTTTCCATAATTGTCATCCATAAGGCAGAGATTAGAGCAAGATCAAACATTAGATCGGCTATGGAAGCAACAGCCACGACAAGATTACAGTTTAATTCACCGCTTCTTGAGGAGCAATATGTTCAAGGTGTAGGTTTTTTAATAGGTGACATTTCTTGCCAATATAATGCACGTTCCGCCTACATCCGTTGTGCTATTAATCCCACTGGGCCTTGTAAAGAATGTCGCTACTACGAAATGCACGAATCAGCTTAAGGTTGAGCTAGGAAATTCAATCCTAAAAAAATGGCAGCAACTGTACCAGAAACAGAAATTTTACCTTGGCAAACCTGATTAATTACTTGTTCCAGGGGAATTAATACTACCTCAATTTCTTCTGTGATATCTAGGCTTTGCTTTCCTGTTGATTGAGCATTTTCAGCTAGAAATACAAAAATTTTATTGGTATCTTTAACCGGATTATCATATAAAGTTGCTATTTCAATCAATTGCTCGGCAACATAACCTGTTTCCTCTTCTAATTCTCTAGCTGCTGCAACTATGCTACTTTCTTTCTCGCCGTAAAACGCTCCAGCAGGTAGTTCTAATAAAATTTCCCTTATTCCATGCCTATATTGGCGTACAAAGACAATCTCTTGCTTTGGGGTAACTGCTAAAATAATAGCAATATCTGGTCTAATATTGACAAAAAAATCTTTAATTACTTGACCGTTGGGTAATTCTATTTCATCTTGCCTAATGCGACACCATTTGTTGTCAAATACCAGTTGAGAATTTAATAAATTCCATTTTTGGATATTTTGCATCTGACCTGCTTTTGAGATGTTTTTTAAATTTTAAATAATAAAAGCTGTTACTTTAACTCAGGCTGTAATATCATGTTCGTTTAATTGCCGATAATAGACCAATGAGCAAAAAGCACAAATTTGGTTTTATTTATTGCAGATGTGAGCAAATTAACGCAGATGACGCAGATTTTAACCAAGATTTTATCGACTTATGCGCTTAGGTCGAATGAGGAGCGATCGCGCGTCTCTACAATGGTTATAAAATTATGCGTATAAATATTCAACCTTTTACCGTACATAAGCGGTTTGCACTTAAAATTAGTCGTGGTACTACGTCACAGACACAAAATGTCTGGGTGCGAGTTCAACAGGATGATATTGAGGGTTGGGGAGAAGCTTCACCGTTTTCAATTGGTGAACACCCGCAAACTACACAAGTGATTTTAGAGGCATTGCAGCAAGTTATACCAATGCTGGAACAGTTCAGTCCTTGGGATCGGCAAGAAATTGAACAGATTTTTAGAGAAACCAAGTTACCATCGGCAGCACAAGCAGCAATAGATATCGCCTTACATGATTGGTTAGGAAAGCGAGTAGGATTACCACTGTGGCAGATGTGGGGATTTAATCGTCGTCAAATTGTGCCAATTTCCCTCACGATTGGAATTAATTCCCCCGAAGGCGCACGTCAAAGGGTGCGAGATTGGTTGCAGGTGACTGAGGCACGATTTTTAAAGGTGAAACTGGGTAGTCCTGATGGAATTGAAGCGGATCAGGCGATGTTGATGGCGGTGCGGGAGGAAGCGCCAACTGCAAAACTGAGTGTTGATGCTAATGGAGGTTGGAATTTACAGCAAGCAGTAAAAATGTGTAGCTGGTTGGCTGATTATCAAGTTAAGTATGTAGAACAGCCATTAGCGCGAGGGCAAGAGGTAGATTTACTTACTTTGAAAGAGCGATCGCCTCTACCAATTTTTGTTGATGAAAGTTGCTTTACTAGCCAAGATATTCCCAAGCTAGCAGATCGTGTACATGGCATTAATATCAAAATAATGAAATCAGGGGGTTTAACAGAAGCACTGCGAATGGTACATACAGCCAAAGCTTGTGGTTTACAGGTAATGTTCGGTTGCTATTCTGATAGCTGTCTTGCTAATACAGCCGCCGCCCAGTTATCACCATTTGCTGATTATTTAGATTTGGATAGTCACCTCAATTTAAAAGATGACTTGTTTAGAGGTGCAGTGTTGCAGCATGGCTGTCTACTACCAAATGATTTACCTGGGCTGGGTGTAACTTCTCAGGAATCTAATTTAGATACAAGATAAAATGTTAATGTTAGTTTTTTGGAACGCACATGGAAGCAGATAAACACAGATAAACGCAGATGAAAATATTTACCTAGTGATTTAAGAAAATATTTTTTATATCATATTCGTTTGATTGCACATAATGTAAAGATGCGCTAATGTGCGTCTCTACTATTGACAAGTTTTAGAGGTGAAATATAGACAATTCAAATAAATTTCAAAGCTAACGTGCTATAGCAACAGCCAAGGCAGTTAGGACAAATCGTGGTTAACATCTGCGTAATCTGCGTCCATCCGCTCACATCTGCGATAAAAAAGTAACTTCTGATCCAAAGCCATAAATCTAATGCCCTAACGGATAGATGCGGTTGCTATATATAAAATGAAAAATTTTTGATCTTTTATTGAGAATTTTTATGCTAAAAGCTGAAAACAAAGTAGCAATTTTGCTGCACGAAGGTATTAAAGGAGTTCAAGGGAAAACAGGTTTGTCACTTTTACGCTACAGCGAAGCATCAGTTGTGGCGGTAATTGATTATCAATCTGCTGGTGAGTCATTAGCGCAATTAACAGACATTCAGCGTGATATTCCAATTGTGGCATCTGTAACAGAAGCATTAAATTATAGCCCTGATGTTCTTACTATTGGAATTGCCCCATCTGGGGGCGCATTACCCTCAGCTTGGTGGGATGAGGTGAAAGAAGCTGTTGCTGCTGGGTTATCGGTAGTAAATGGTTTGCATACGCCGATGGCATCTTATCCGCAGTTTCAGGAGATGTTGAGGGAGGGGCAATGGATCTGGGATGTACGTCAAGAACCTGCGGGTTTAAAAGTTGGTAGTGGTAAGGCGCGATCGCTTCTGTGTAAACGTGTCTTAACAGTTGGCACAGATATGGCGATCGGGAAAATGTCAACTAGCTTGGAACTACAAAAAGCTTCCAGGGCAAGAGGTTTGCGTTCTCAGTTCATTGCTACTGGTCAAGCTGGCATCATGATTTCTGGTGATGGCGTACCATTGGATGCAGTACGGGTAGACTTTGCCTCTGGTGCGATTGAACAAATGGTCATGCGCTATGGTGGCGATCGCGATATTTTATATATTGAGGGGCAAGGTTCCTTATTACATCCTGGTTCAACAGCAACACTACCTCTGATCCGGGGTTCCCAAGCAACTCATTTAATTTTGGTGCATCGAGCAGGACAAACTCATATTCGCAATTGTCCAGATGTGCCAATACCACCTTTATCTAGGGTAGTTGAGTTATATGAGCAAGTTGCCGTTGCTGCTGGTGCATTTGCCCCTGCAAAAGTGGTTGCGATCGCCCTCAACACTCATCATTTAGACGACTCAGCAGCCAAGCAGATCATTGCCCAGATAACAGCCGAAACAAAACTACCTTGTACTGATGTAGTACGTTTTGGCGCTGACATATTGTTAGAGGCAATATTCTAATTAGTGAATTATTCTTTTAACTGAACAAGTCATTCATACTGATGTGCATAATATCGCCCATTCAAAATGGCTTGACAGATGAATAAGTTTGGCTAAATGATATAGCAACAGACATATCAGTTAGGGCATCATATTTGGCTCTAAAGGGAACAGGGAATAGAGGAATGTTCTAACCGCCTTAGCGACTGCTATATTTAGAAAAATTTAATGAATACAGGTCTTACGCATCCCTCTTTTATTGGTATGTTTGTGTTTTTCCCAAGTATGATTCTCGTGTAGGGGATGCGTAAGTTTTAGAATACAATTAGCTGTTACCGCGCCATAGCTTAGTAAACTGCTCTAAAGTTGCCTGGGGAATTTGGCTCTGTAGCCACTTTAGATCTGCTTGTTGTTGAGCGGTAAACAAGCCTTGCGCTTCATAGGTATAAAAAATTTCAGCTAGATTAATTGGTGGTGGTACGTTGATTGGTGGCGTTACTACGCCGTCTGGCGTGTAGGAAAAGATAATTTTACGAGTAATAGGGCCAACTATGCCGTCTGCTACTAAGGAATTAGCACTTTGAAACTCTTTCACCGCCTGATCAGTAGAAGGGCCAAAGATCATGTCAGCTTTATCGAGCTTAATCCCTGCTTTCCTCAGAGAAAGTTGCAAATCACCCACGTCTCTACCCGCTTGTACTGGCTGGGTCAATCTTAAAATTCTGGGAGGCTCTACTCCAGGAAAACCTTCTGCGGGTGAGAAACGCAAGCGACTGGCTGTGGCAGGCCCAAAAAGTCCATCAGCAGCTAACTTATCGGCAGGATTAACAATGCTCCATAATTGCTGGAAAGCTTTAACAGAGATCGAGTTAATTGAGGTGATCCCTGGATCGATGCAATCGTAGTGCATTGGGTCAAATGATCCAATCCATCTCCATCCATTGGCTTGTAACACTGGTCGCCAGCCTTGTGAATCTTCTATATCTATGGCACTGGCATTGTTATGATTACTTTTACCTGGAGTTGATGCCGCAGTTATACCACAGCGACGATTTTGGTAATGTTGATATAACAACATTTGCCCAGCTAACGTTCTGTAAGCTGAGTTAATGATGATTTGTTTGCCACGGGCGACAACTGCGTTTTGCAAACGTACTTTCGCAGTACGCTGCATCCAAGGATGAACCGCCGCATCTGCCAGTTTCACATTATTTATATCGTCAATTCGTACCAACAGGCCAGGACTAATCCTATTCATTTGCGCGATTAGCTGGTCATCTAACCCACGCACAGAATAGGTAGAACAATCAGTAACATCTTTAAGTAAAGTCATTTTATTCCTACGAGCATTCAAAATGCTACGGCAGCAAAATATTAGCATAATATGCTTAGTTAAATATCCTACCGCAGAGATATTTTATATATAAAAATAGTGTAGATTATTTACGAAAATGTACAGTCTTACCTGCTAATCAAAAATTAAACAACTTTTTTTAATTTTGAATTATTAATTATTTTCACGCACATTCTCAGACGTTAATTAAATTTCAGGAGGTAAAATTGCATCAGTTAAATCAGCGCCATCTAGGTTAGCTCCCTTCAAAATTGCATTAGTAAGATTTGCCTGACATAAATTAGCTTGACTTAAATTAATCCAAGTCAAATTTGCCTGTTCCAAAGATGCCCGCGTCAAATTAGCACCCCTCAAGTCTGCTGCTGTTAAGTTTGCTTGGTACAACCGTGCGTCACTGAAATCAGCACCTACTAAGTTAGCGCTTTCTAAGTTAGAACCACCTAGTCTAGCTTCGCTGAAGTTAATTCCTTGTAAATCAGCGCCATTCAAGTCTACATCCTTTAAAAAAGCTCTAGTAAATTTCACACCATTTAAGGAAGATCCCGACAATAAAGCACTACTCAGTCTTGCTTCGTAAAGGTTAGCCCAATTAAGGTTAACGCCGCTAAGATTAGCTTCTCTGAGGTTGGTTCTTTGCAAAGAAGCACCGCTAAGGTTAGCTTCTCGCAGATTAGCACCTCGGAGGTTAGCACTGTTGAGATTAGCTCCACTTAGTTTAGCTCTGGGAAGTTTGGCTTTTTCCATAACAGCGCCTTGAAGATTTGCTTTTGTCAAATCTGCATCTCCCAGTCTAGCTGCGCTCATTTTCGCAAAACTAAGATTAGCCCAGTTCAGGTTAGCCCTACTCAAGTCGGATTTAATCAGAACAGTCCGACTCAGGTTAGCGCCCATCAATTTAGCGCCACTGAGGTTAACCCCACTGAGAGTTATTCCACTAAGATCAGCACCGCTAAGATCGGCATTAGCAAAGTCTCTATGTCCTTCTGCATAAAGTTTCAGTAGATCACTTAGATCCATAACTTCAAGCCTATGATGTTGGGAGTTATCAAGATTAGAACTTACACCACTGTTATATACAATACAAAAATTCGAGAAAATCACCTATACCAGTTGCATGATGCTCCCACCAGGGGGAACAAAGTAGGGAGCAATGAAAAAATTTTTTTCCCTAGCTTCTTCGGTGACCCCTTACTTCTCATTCTTCACAAAACGCTCTTTGAGTCGGGAAACAAACATATCTACTTCTGGCAAATTTAGACGACTAGCACACAGAGCAAATACACTTAAACCAGCCAGGGCAGATATACCTAGTTGCAAAAGTAATACGAGTAAACTATCACCACGCCAAATTTTTTCAAAACCTTGGTTAACCCCCCAACTTACTGAACCTGCTATGAAGCTACTACCAGTTATAGCGAGAATTGGTAAAGTTAATTCTCTCCAAGGTAAACCGTGCAGTTTGCGGTCTAAAAACCAACTTAGTGCCACCATTGAAAATAAATTTACCCCTACTGTTGCCAAAACTAAGCCGGGTGCGCCAAAACGTTTGACCAAAAAATAATCTAGTACGGCATTGAGGAGGATATTTACAACACTGATGCGAAAGGGTGTTTCTCCATCTCCCAAGGCATAAAATACTCTTACTAATACATCCCGTCCTAAGTAAACAAACATACCCAGACTGGAAGCAATTAGTACTGAGGCTACAAACTCGGATGCACCTTTATCAAAGGCGTAGCGTTCATAAACTACTCGTACAATGGGAAAAGCTAAAGTTACCATCAACGCGCTTAAAGGCAGCATGGTAATAGCAGTAATCAGTATTCCCTGACGGATGCGGGTTTTGAGTTCAGGCCAATGAATGGGATCGGCAAGCCGTGAGAATATTGGTAGTAATGGCACCAATATTACATTAGAAATGATGCCTAAAGGAGTTTGAATTAACAACCCCGAATAGTTCATAGCGGCGGCGGCTTGGGGAATATAGGAAGCAAAATATAAATCTGTGTAGAGGTTAATTTGCAGCATTCCCGATGATAAGGTTGCTGGCCCCATTACTTTAAGAACATCTTTAACACCAGGTCGCCACCATTCAAACCGCAGACGTAATGTTCCCAAACCTGCACGCCACTGGGCAATTACTTGTACTACCCACTGTAGGATTGCTCCTAGTAGTGAACCCCAAGCTAAAAATTGTCCACCGAGTATGGCGTATTGGGGAGCATTGATTTGGTTGCCTAATTGTACTGCTAAGAAAGCTAATCCCCCGATGACTGTGAGGCTGGAGAATAAGGGACTAACGGAGGGTAGCCAGTACATATCAGCAGAGTTGAGTGTGCCAAAACCAATGCCGATTAGTCCCGCTAAGAGTGCCATTGGTGCCATAATTTGCAATTGCTGAATGGCGATCGCACGGATTTGTAATCCTTGGTCTGTCTGGCTTAAACCTGGCGCTACTATGTCTATAAACACGCCAGCAAACACAATTAAGCCAATGCTGACGAAAAGCAGTATTCCTCCCACCATTGTGGTAATGGTTTCGACTAAGGGGGCGGCTTCTGATTTGTCGCGTTTAGCTAACACGCTGACGATCGCACTATGAAATGGCCCGTTGATGCCACCAAGTAAGATCAACAAAAATCCAGGGATCACGTAGGCATAATTATAAGCATCTACAGCGACACCTACACCAAAAGCGGCTGCGATCGCTTGTTGCCGTACCAACCCAAAAACTTTACTAATTAGTGTGGCAACAGCCACAATTCCAGCAATTCCAGCCAGGGAACGAGCGGGTTTAGGCTTTTCAGACACGAATATTCACTTTTACCTAAAGGCATCATTTAGTCTATCTGAATTTGGATCATTGTCAAGGTTATAAGAGCCTGCTTTTAAGAGATTTTAACCGCAGATAAAGGCAGTTGAAGAATTCAGAAGTCCGAATACAGGAGTCAGAATCAATCAGTGCATGATCGGGAATTTCTATTACCAATGACCAATAAGCAATAACCAAAAAATGACCTTTCTCACCACAAATACGAGACAACCAAAAGATATAATTAATTGCCTAATTGCATTAAGTATACAAATTTTACAAATATAATGGATTGGATCTACCGCTACCCAACCCTCTACCCTGGAATATTAGTTAAACGCTACAAGCGATTTTTTGCTGATATTGAACTCGCTTCTGGAGAAGTAATTACGGCTCACTGTGCCAATACAGGCCCCATGACTGGTGTATCTACTATTGGTAGTCCCGTAATGGTTTCAAAGAGCGATAATCCCAAGCGTAAATTAGCTTACACCTGGGAGATGATTCAGGTTTATGACAACCAACCTACTTGGGTAGGCATTAACACAGCTTTGCCTAATCGAATTATTAAACTAGCTTTGGAAAAATATTTGTTTCCAGAATTAGGTAACTATCTAAACATTCGTTTTGAAGTTCCTTATGGAATAGAACAAAGTCGCGTAGATTTTGTGCTAACAGGTAAAAATTCAGATCAACATATTTATTTGGAAGTAAAAAATACTACTTGGGCTGACGGCAACTTAGCTGTTTTTCCTGATACAGTAACTACGCGAGGACAAAAGCATTTGCGGGAATTAACTGCTTTGCTGCCACACTATCAAGCAGTAATGCTTTACTTGATCAATCGTGGTGATTGTACTCAATTTGCTCCTGGGGATAGTACAGATCCAGTTTATGGTCAATTGTTACGCGATGCAGTAGCCCAAGGTTTAAAAGTGTTACCTTGTCGGTTTGAAGTAACACCGGAGGGAATTCGCTATTTGGGTTTAGCTGAGTTTTTGCCTTTTCAAAGACCACCACAGTCTGGAACTGTAGTTAGCTCAGTTATTTTGGGTTAAAAATCTGACATTCCCCAGAAAAAGATATAACCTAGATAGCTGCAATTGCTCATAAAGGAACTAAAATATGACCCAGCAGAACTGGTGGCTAATGATTTGTATGTCTTTGTTGATTACATCTGTAGGATGCAATCAGCAGAAAACTCCCCAAGCTACAACATCAAACCAAGCTAACTCATCGGGAGCAACAACTTCGCCTAGTCCTAGTTGGGAAGTTATCAAAGGTAATGGTGTAGAAATATCTTTACCTACTAGCTACGAAGGTGGTAATCCTAGCAATGAACAAGATTTAAACGCGCTAGCTTCTAAACTGAAAACTATCAACCCTGAATATGAACAAAGAATAGCAGCTATCAAACAAAATCCTAATGCTATTGCTCTTCTAGCGTTTGATACCCAAAATAATCAATCAGGCTTTTTGACCAATGTTAACGTTACAACTCAAGCAGTAGAAAATGGTACTACTCTTGATAAGTACTTACAAGCCGCAACTCAGCAACTTACTACTCAATACGACATTTTAGAGCGTAAGGTAGTGCCTCTTGGCAAAGATCAAGTAGGGAGAATTATAACACAACCTAAGTCAAGCGGCGCACCAATTAAGCAGCTATTTTATATAGTTCCCAAGGGAAATAGGTTTTGGCTAATCACTTATTCTACATCTCAAACCGAATTTAATCAGCGTTTACCCAATTTTGAAAAAAGTATTCGTAGTTTTAAGCTTCTATCTTAAAATTTCCGGTTAATAAGTTGTGGAATTAAATCTAAGTGCAACTAAAAAACGTCATTATTGCTCATAAGGCGGGAGATCCCCTTAGCCGTAGCATTGCAGAAAAATGCGCTCGGCAATTAGAAAAACTCCAGTGTCATGTGCTGATGGGGCCTAGTGGAGCTAAGGATAATCCTTACCCAGTCTTTTTGGCTTCTGCTATGCAATCAATTGATTTAGCAATCGTTCTTGGCGGCGATGGCACGGCTTTGGCGGCAGCGAGGCATCTATCTCCAGATGGAATTCCCATTTTAGCTGTTAATGTGGGGGGTCATTTGGGATTTCTTACAGAGTCGTTTGAAGAATTTAAGGATACTGAACAAGTTTGGGAGCGACTAATTGAGGATCGCTATGCTATAGAACGAAGAATGATGTTACAAGCATCAATATTTCAGGGAAACCGGACTAATCTAGAACCAGTAACGGAGCGTTTTTTAGCACTTAATGAAATGTGCATCAAACCAGCTTCTGCCGATCGCATGATTACTTCGGTTCTGGAAATGGAAATTGATGGTGAAGTTGTCGATCAGTATCAGGGAGATGGGCTAATTGTTTCTACTCCTACTGGTTCTACTTGCTACACGGTTTCTGCTAATGGCCCCATTGTTCACTCTGGGATGGAGGCAATTACTGTTACACCTATTTGTCCGCTAAGTCTTTCTAGTCGTCCAATTGTGATTCCTTCGGGTTCTGTTGTCAGTATTTGGCCACTGGCAGATTACGATCTTAGTACTAAGCTGTGGATGGATGGTGTGTTAGCAACTGCAATTTGGCCTGGACATCGAGTTGATGTACGCATGGCAAATTGTCAAGCTAAGTTTATTATTTTACGAGAAAATTATTCGTATTACCAAACGCTGCAAGAAAAGTTACTGTGGGCAGGAGCAAGAATTCACTACAACAACAATAGCCGCAATTAAAATTTAGTGGAATTTTTGATATTAGTTGCTTGTAGGAGATGCGATCGCCATGCCTGCAAGTTAACTTATGCAGGACTTAGGCATTATTGCCCCTCTGATGTTTAGACCATACCTATAGGGGGAGTTGAAAGAAATAGTGCCTAGCTAGTCTAGTTGGTATGGACAGCAATCAAGCTTGACCCAACAGGATATTTACTTGTATAAACTCCTGGCATAAAAAATATTTTCCCCTAATTTTAGATTCTTAAAAAAGAGATAACTATGAACGCTGATCATAAAATATCACTAAAAAATATTATTAGTTTAACTGGAGTTGCTAGTGCTAGTCTTTTCTTAAGTTATCCAGCATTGGCATTCTCTAATACTTTCACTCAAAATGCCAGCAATTTGAGTGCTATCAATACCCCATTATTAGCTCAAATTACCCCAGTACCTGGGCAAGTTCCAAGTGGTGTTAACAATTCAACGCCTGTAACAACTCCTAATACTATTCCAGCGCCTGGAAATATCTCACCGATTCCAGGTATAAATAACCCTACAACTCAGCCACTAAATAACGGTGTATCTACACCTGGAAATATCGCACCGCGTCCAGGGATAAATAATCCCACAACTCAGCCACTAAATAATGGTGTACCTACACCTGGAAATATCGCACCGATTCCAGGGATAAATAATCCCACAACTCAGCCATTAAATAATGGTGTACCTACACCTGGAAATATCGCACCGATTCCAGGGATAAATAATCCCACAACTCAGCCACTAAATAACGGCTTACCTACGCCTGGAAATGTCGCACCAATTCCAGGTATAAATAATTCCACAACTCAGCCACTAAATAACGGCTTACCTACGCCTGGAACTATCGTACCTAATAATGGTGTAGCTAACCCTGGAACAGTCGCACCTAATAATGGTCTGATCGCACCAGCACCAGTAATTGTTACACCGAATAATGGTGGAACTACAGGAACGACTGCGCCTACTACGGGTGGTACTACCCAAACTACGCCAAGAAATAACTCTGGTGGAACTACAGGAACGACTGCGCCTACTACGGGTGGTACTACTCAAACTACGCCAAGAAATAATTCTGGTACTACAGGAACGACTGCGCCTACTACGGGTGGTACTATCCAAACTGCACCAGGAAATAATTCTGGTACTACAGGAACGACTGCACCCGCTACGGGTGGTACTACCCAAACTACGCCAAGAAATAACTCTGGGGGTACTACAGGAACCGTTGCGCCAGCTACAGGTGGAACTACCCAAAGGTCTGCACCTGCTAATACTCGCGGTACTACACGCAGAACTACACCAGCTAATAGTCGTCCAGCTAATCTCAGAAATCAGCAATCAACTGTAGATGATTTCACTCAATATATGAGAATTGGGTATGCTGCTACCCAGCAACGAGATTACAATACTGCTTTGATTAATTTTAGAAGGGCGCTGAATGAACGTCCTGGCAATCCTTATGCTTTAAGAGCGATCGCAAATGTAGAAAGCTATCTTCAACGCACTCCTTAATCAAAAATTTGTTAAGGATTGAGAAGCGATCGCACTATCACAAAATCCCAATATCTCTGTGGTTTCATCGTATTTGACACTCCCCGCTCGCACCTAGACGGCGATTCAGGGGAGAGGTTCTACCGTATCTGTAATTTAATAATGATATCGACAAGAAATAATAGTTAGATAGGCATCCTCAACCACATAAACCAAACGATTTGTATCATCAATTCGCCGCGACCAAAGTCCAGCTAAATTTTCTCGTAGAGGCTCTGGCTTACCTATACCTTCAAAAGGCATCCGCATCGTCTCCAAAATCAGTTTGTTGATTCTTTTGAGTGTCTTCTTGTCTTGCCCTTGCCAGTAAAGATAATCAGCCCAAGCCTCTTCTGTCCAAGCTAACATTCTATTCATTCAGCAAATCTCGTTCTACCACTTTTTTTTGCTTAAACTGAGCAATAGAACGTTCTAAATGGGCTGCATTGGTTGGAGACTTCAATAAATACACAGTCTCCATCAGACTATTAAAAAACTCTAGCGACATCACCACCGCGTCATCCGCATCCCGTCTGGTGATAATTGTATAGTCGGCATCTTCAGTTACCCGATCTAAAACCGTCTTCAGACTATTTCTTGCCTCGCTAAAAGAGATTACTTTCATATCCTGCGGACTTGTACTGTTTATTGTACAAGTATAGCGTTTTATTAAATATTTTGCCGACTGCTAAGTTGTCTACCTACTTAATTACTACCTAGCCAAAAAGGATTTATTCCTTTCTCGGCTATTACTAACCAGGCAGTTGCTCCTATATGCTGGCGATGAAAATAAAACCAAAGTTGACTATTACCTGCTGAGAAACCTGTTGTTAATTTATCTCTATCTGCCGCAGGTATACCACCAGAACTATCCTTAGCAGCTTCAAGAGTTGTAATTAACAGCTTTGACTTTTGATGTTGGTTAGTAAATTGGTAGGTAACAGCCATCTGTGCAGTTCCTTCATACCAAATACCATCTTGATCTTGGTTAAAGTCAAAACCTTTACCAACGCGGTGATGTTTTTCGGCATATTCAAGGCATTCTAAATAAGATTTAGCTACATCTTTTAATGCCAAAGGTGTCCAGGCTTGCACGTCTAAAGGAATTACATCTTGATTAATCGTGACACCATCAGTTGTTGTTCCAGTCCAGAATTTTTTCTCTTCTTTATCCCACATAGATATAACAAAATTTTGGGCGTAGGTAGCGCGATTTTTCCAAACTTGTTCACCAGTAATTAAAAAAAGTCGTTGAAATGCTACATACAAATCAAGATTATGTTCTGTGGATTTGTATTTCAATAAATTTGGAGTGGGTTCCCAACCGCTAAAACCTCCTAAATATCCTCCTGTACCTCTAGTATCTCGGAGATTTTTATCTACCCATTCACCCATTTTTTTTACTGCAGTGAGGTAGGATTCACCGCCGTAAGTTTGGTAGTATGCTAATAGTGCTAACATTGCCCAAGCGATGCTACCTGTGTGAGTACTAACTTGGAATTCGTCTTCTGTCCAACGTCCTGTTTGCTGGTTAAACCATCCTGGTAATTGCACTTTATCACCTGATGATATTAATTTACCGCCCCAGTAGGCGTTGCGTAAGCGACCATCTTGATAAAAGCGATCGTGGTTTTGAGCGTATACTAATGTATCTACTATCTGTTTAGCTCGGTTTTGATCGTTGACGGCGATGAATGCGATCGCAGCAACGGCATTATCATAGCTAAAGGCTACGTGCTGCATTACCAAATCAAAAGTGTTGTTAGATGCTTGAGTTTTGTAACTTAATAAAAAACTTAAATTATTTCTAGTTTTATTGTCATTATTATCAGATTTTGCTGTTAAAGGATTTGATCCTTGCCACCGATCTGCTACTGTTTGGAGATAATTATAAGCAGTGGATTTATCTACTGGTGGTACTAAACCTGCTGGCTGACAGCAAGTTAAGTAAAAAAGTAATATAAAAAATGCGCTTAGACGTTGAACTAATTTTGATATTTTCACATTTAATAGATTCAAGCTTGTATATGGCAATTCTATTTTAGTCTTGAATAAGAACCCCACCCAAACCCTCCCCTTATTAAGGGGAGGGCTTTGAATGGATAAAAATTCTGAATTATGGCTACTAAATTATGTTCTAATATATTATTACCTTTTAAATAAAGGGTATAGTTTAAATAAAGTTATAAATAAAGCTCGTAAAGCTTGTTTCTCATTTGCAACTTTTGGTTGTTGCCAGTGTGAAGGTCTACAATAAATAAATTCAATTATTTTTTGATGCTGTTTAGGAGTTAAAGGCCCAACCAGTAAACGGCAACCAGTTACTTTACCAACTCTTCGGACTTTGGCTAAAAAGTTAAGTTGTTCGTCTGGAAAAACAATTTTTAACTTTTGCCCAACTTGTAAATTTATCTCAGTTGGAGTATAAAAAGAAATACCATATTCTGACATATCCCCAATAGTAGTAGTAAACGTCTTTTGGTTATGGGGAAAATCTAAAATTATCACTTCACAAGTTTGTGAAAATTTAACGCGAGGCGCTATACGTTCTTCGCTGGAATAAATTCCCCCAATTCCTGCAAGTAAACTTGCACCTAAAATTACTGTATTTAATTCAGCCCAAATAATGCTAAGAGTTAGGGTGTCTGTGTCGATGTTAGAAAAATATGCTCGCCAGATAGCAATAAATATAGAGATTAAATTGAAAATTAATAGAACTATTATGGGTTTCATTAGTTCTAGGGCTATTTCTGGATGATTTTGTGTTATGCCTTTGGGCGTTATCAGAAAACGATTTTTTAGCTTAGGGAATAAAAAGGTTTTAAGAGTAATTTTTGCGATCGCAAAGCATTGCAAGGCATTATATACATAAGAAACTAAAATAGTCCGAGTACCAATTATCCAAGGAACAAGTATAAATCCAGCTATATAGGCGGGCAACCAATAATAAATTAAAGTGATTAAATTTGTGTTTAAAGCTTGCATTCCTATAATTATGAACAAGATAGGAGCAATGTAGCTAATAGTTTGTGTACCTTGGTCTATCCAGTAAAGAATACCTGATAGATGGTTGATACGCTGCCATAAGTTGAAACCAGACAGAAATAAAGGATTATATTTATTAAATAAAACTTTTAAAGTTCCTTCTGCCCATCGTATTCTTTGGACTAAATAAGATAAAAGGTGTTCTGGTGCAGCACCAACGCTGAGTAGTTCATTAAGAAAAATAGTTTTATATCCTTTTGATTGCAATAACATTCCTGTCACCCAGTCTTCTACAATAGTAGAGGTAGGAATGCCGCCGATTTTATTAAGATGTTCTCGTCGCATTAGGATAGATGTACCAGTGCAAATTATGCTATTAGTTGTATCCCGTCCTGGCTGAATTAGGGTATAAAATACTGTTTGTTCGTGGGGTAAGATACAGCCGCCTAAGTTAAGTTCTGGTGGATCAGGATTATAGAAGTTTTGGGGTGTTACTACTAAAGCAACTTCGGGATTTTCAAAAAAGCCTATAGTTCTTTCTAAAAAGTTATTTAAAGGAATAAAATCGGCATCAAAGGTAACTATGATTTCACCTTTTGTTACAGATAAACCATGATTGAGATTGCCTGCTTTGGCATTACCGTACTGAGTACGCGCTAAGTATTGACAGCCTAATTCTTGAGCTAGTTTGGCAATTTCTGGTCGGTTGCCATCATCAAGTACCCATATTTGTTTATTAGGGTAGTGCATTGCTTGACATCCTACTAAGGTGCGCCTTAAAACAAATGTTGGCTCGTTTACGGTGGGAATTAGTACGTCAACGGTGGGCGTATATAGTTTGATGCGTTGCGATCCTCGCGCGTCTGCTTCTGGGCTATGATTGGTACGGAATAATGTTTGAAAACTAATTATTGTCACGTTAATAATTGCTATAACTTCCATGACAATTACGGCAATACTGATATAACCGTTGTACCAATCTAAGACTAAGGTGGCTGTGATTCTCCACCACAGATAACGGAGATGAATTAATAGGACAATAAAAGTTAGAATTATTTTGAGGATTAATGGCGGAGAATCGGGATAAATCAGCCGTAATATTAGTGTGGTTAATATTAATATTGCTAGAGGAAATAGGACATATATTTGCGTTTGTAAATTGCTGAGGTTATAAAATAATAAAGTGACATCAACTAAGCTAAAGGTAGTTAGTAATAGAATGAAAAATAATTGCCAAACTTTTAACATCTAAATAGTTAAACTTACGATCGCATTAACTAACTCTTCTGGTTCTACTGGCTTAGATATGTGTATCTGGAAGCCTGCGGATATTGCTTCTTGGCTATCTTCTTCTCTAGCATAAGCTGTCAAAGCAATAGCTGGAATATCTTTTACTGGCAAGTGTGAAATTTCAAAGAAGTCGCTACGCGAACGCACTTTACGAATTAAACTATAACCATCTTCCTCTGGCATTCCAATATCACTAACTAATATATCTGGTTGATATTGAGTAATTGTTGCTAGTGCTTCCCTTGCGGATGCTACTTCCTTAATTTCAGCACCAGCTTGTTCGATTACAAAACTCACAAATTCTCGTGAATCAGAATCATCATCAACTACCAGTACTCGTAAACCTTTGAGGGGTAAGGAATCAGGAGTGGGGGATAAATCAGACTCAGGACTGATTACTGTCAATTCAGGACTATTTAAAAGTGGTAATCTCACAGTAAATGTTGCGCCTTGTCCTTCTCCCTTGCTGTCTGCTTTTACAGTACCGCCGTGCATTTCTACTAAGTGACGTACTATTGCTAAACCTAGTCCTAATCCACCATATTTTCTAGTTATAGAAGCATCAGCTTGGCGGAAGTGTTCAAATACATAAGGTAAAAATTCTGGTTTAATACCTTTACCAGTATCAATAACTTTAATTTGCGCGTATTTTGGTGGGAGATTATTTGTCAGACTATAATCGGCTAAACCGTCATCATTGCTTAAATAAATTTCAATATTTCCACCTGTATCTGTAAATTTAATTGCATTAGAAATTATATTCCACACAACTTGCTGTAGGCGGTTAGGATCGCCTGCGATTATCGCTAAACTAGAATGATCGTAAAATTGCATTTCAATGGATTTTGCTTCAGCAGCCAAGCGCATTGTTTCCATTGCAGCTTCAATAACACTTTGAAGACTAACTGGGGCAGTATTTAAACTTAATTTGCCTCTGAGGATGCGGGAAACATCCAATAAATCATCAATTAATTGAGTTTGTAATTTAGCATTCCGCTCGATAATTTCTAAGGCGCGGTCAGTAGCAGCTTGATCGTATTTGCGAGTACGCAATAACTTTGTCCAACCTAAAATTGGATTAAGTGGCGATCGCAATTCATGGGAAAGTACTGTAAGAAACTCATCTTTGATCCGGTTAGCGGTTTCTGCAATGCTACGTGCAGCTTGTTCTGCTTCATACAAACGAGCGCGGGCGATCGCTTGAGCGCACTGTTGAGTTAAAGCCAACATGAAACTGCGGTCATCTTGGGTGAGTTTGTGAATTTTTGTAAAGCTGAAAGAAACTCCGCCTAAGACCTGCCCTTCTGCTATGAATGGAATGGAGATCCAAGCACTATAGTTGTAACTGGCATAGTTTTTAGCTAAATGCGGATAACGGGCAATTCTTGCTTCTGTAGGTTCTTCCCAAATCGGTTTGCGATCGCGGATAGCTTCTGCTAATGGTACAGGTGCATTAATAGAAAATTTCCGCCATGCGCTTATTTGTTCTTCCTCGTAGCCCAGATAACTAACAATTTCTAATTCAGTACCAGTTTCATCTAATAATGCAACTAAACCAGAGTTAGCCCCTAAAACTGCTATACCTTGTTCCATAATCACATCAGCTACTTGGGGAGGCGTGAGAGATTCTGACAAGGCAGCCGTTACTGCTTGTAGGCGTGCTGTACGATTTGCTGCTTGTTCAGCATTTTCTCGCGCTTGCGTTGCTTGTTGATATAGTCTGGCATTATCAATTGCCAAAGCTGCACGACGAGCTAAATCTTCTGCTATGGGTAAGTCAGAGGAACTATAATAACGGTCTGATTCTGCTGTTGCTAAAGTCAGCGTACCCAGGATGCGATCGCGGGCTATTAATGGCACAACCATCCCAGATTTAATTTTTACTTCCCTAAGTATCTGTAAATGTTCAGCATTGTGAGCAACCACTTCTAATAGTGCATCTGGCACTTCTGACATTATTATTGGCTCACCAGTTTTTAGCACTCTCGCAATCATATTTTCACCATTAGGATCGGGAGGGTACTGCTGTAGTTTTAATGCCCATTCTGCTTTTGAGGGGTCTGCATGAGCGACACAGATGCGACGGATTGAATTATCGGGTTGCACAATTTCTACTGAACACCAATCAGCTATCTGTGGAATTGGAAGGCGTGCTACCTGTAAAATGGTAGCCTCGTAATCTATAGAAGTGGCTAAAATATTGCTAGTTTCAGCAAGATATTGTAGGGTTTTTTCAGCTTTTTTACGCTGTGTGATATCAAGAATTAAACCAACAGCTTGATATTGAGAGTCTTCTAATAAGGAAGCAGCAATTAATACGGGTACGCGACTGCCATCTTTACGGATAAATTCTTTTTCATAAGGTGTACATACTCCTTTATCTCTAATTGCTGCTATTACTTGTGCGTCTAAATCAAAATATTCAGCAGGGGTGAGTGAGTCCCAACGCAGATTCTGTTGAAGTACATCTTCTTTGGTGTAGCCCAACATATTTAAAAAAGCTTGATTGCATTCTAAAACATTGCCGCTAAAGTCTCCAAACGTAATCCCCACCATGCCAGAGTTAATAATTTGCCGTAGTCGGGACTCACTTGAGCGTAAGGCTGTTTCTATATGTTTTAACTCAGTAATTTCTACAACTGAACCACCAATGCCAATAATTTCCCCGTGTATATGAACTGGATAATAGTTACATAGCCAGTATCTTACTTGTCCAATAGGTGCGATCGCTTCGTTGTTAATTTCAAAATTTAAAACAGGCTTTCCTGTATCAAGAATGCTTTGCATTAATGGCTCTAGTATTTGCCCTAGCTTTGGCGAAACTTCGCTGACAGTTTTCCCTAGTGATTCTTGAGGAGAAACACCAATCATTTCTGCCATAGAATTGTTAGCACGGATGCAACGCAAATCGCGATCGCGAAAAGAAATACCCATCGGCGCACTACCTAGCAACGCATCTAGCATGGCTAAAGTTTTTTCTAGTGAAGCATTTAGTTCAGTTAGCTGTTCGGTTAGTTCAAAGCGAACTTGATACTCTTTTGCCCGCACCTCTGCTAATGCTAGTGCTATTTCAAAGGCGGTTTTTTCCGTAATTGCGGTGCCTACTAACAAAGTTACGCCGCACTGAATTAGTAAACTCAGTTTATGAACGTACAACACCTCTACTGATACAGGAAATATATTTGAAATTGTATGAGGATATTTAATTAAGTAGACGCAAAGTGTAGATAATACGCAAAAACTTGCAGTCACCATTCCACCACTGACACCAAAACGGATAGCAGCCCAAATCATCGGTACAAAGCTTAAAAATGCCAACTGTTGAAATGAAAATCCTGCATTGTTGCTTTCTGATACAGTAATAATGGCGGTGCTGAGACTAAAAAATGCGATCGCGATTATTTCTAACCAAATCCGCAATGAAAATATTAGTTGTCGATCTGTTGTGGACTTTTTTAACCAAATTGATTTTAATAAAGGAGTAATTAATAAAGCTGTTGGTGCGATCGCAATTGCTCCCAGCGCATCACCCAACCACCACTGGGTAATACTCTGCACTAGATCTGCATAGGGAATTTTGCCCAAAGTTAATAAAATTAAACTCCCTACTATAGCCGTAATAAAACAGCCAGTTAAAGGTGCTATCAAAATAAATGCGGCTGCATCTTTTAAGCGATTTAACAATACTGAACCACGACAATATTTTTGATATATAAACCAAACTGTTAAAGGTTCTATAACATCAACTAAACTAATTAATCTTGACCAGCCATCATGTCCCCATAGAGGAGCCATAATTAAGGTGGTGATCCCAGTTATGATCGTTCCAATAGAACCAAACCATAAAGTCAGTGCGATCGCCACGCCTGTTGGGGGAAACCATAAAGAAATTCCATTGTGATAGCGAAACAGCAGCGCCATCCAGTGAGCCAGCATCAGAGTTAATACACCTAGTGGCATTACTAACCACCAACGTCTGGAAACCTGGTCATAATTTTGGATAAAAGGCATTAATTGCAACAAATTTTAAGTATAAGTAAAATTTTCAGTTACGTTAGCTTTCAGTCTAGGTTGGTGTAAATACACTTAACATCAAGGCTGGTCATTGTTAATTGTTAATTGTATATTGTAAGTAGATAATAAATTACAGGTTTCATGGTCGTTGACGTTAGTATCACTTAATTCTAAATTATAGAAATCTATAAAATCATCATCAAAATAAGGGCCAGAATGCCATGTGCCTACCTCTAGTTTAATAAAACAGTTACCTGGAATACGGAAAGCAACAATTTTTTCTGATACAGGTTTATTAGTTTCAGAAGGTGGTGCAACCGCAATTAACCACTCCTTTCCTGCTAGTGAACCTAAACACTGTGTACATTTAACATGGCGGGTAATTTTATGAAATTGCCTACCTTGATAATTCAACCTCATAATATATAGTCTTGGGATACCATTTTTAAGATTTAGTTGAGCATCATTAGCATCATAAGATTTACCATCTTTATTAGGATAGATTACTTGACCATATTGCTGAAATAAGGCTGGTGTAATTAATTGTGCTGATAAAGTTTTCAGTAGTTGAGTTTCATTCATCTAAGCCTCTCTCCTCTCTCCTCCCTCCTACCCGTAATTTATGCTGGAAATACAGGTTGATCGCGTTTAAGCAAAATACCTTTTATTCCCAGAGCGATCGCACCCTGATAATCTTCCTTTAAACTATCTCCAATATGCCATGCTGACTGAGAATTACATTGATGTTTTTCTAAAGCTGTTAAAAATATTTTTTCATTTGGTTTAGCGGCTCCTACTTGTGATGAAATAGTAACAGAAGTAAAAAAATGCTCTAATTTTAAAGCTTGCAAAACTTTATACAAACGCGAATCAAAATTAGACAAAACTCCCATTTCAACACTCATTTTCTGCCAATGTTCTAACGCAGCAATCACATCAGGATAAATAAACCAAGGTTCAGCAGTAGCAAAGTGAGCATACAATTCTTGAAAAAACTCAGTAAAATTTGAGAATTGATCTAAAACCTCTGCTTTTTGAAAAGTGTGCAAAGCAATATCTCGCCACCATTCAAACTCACAATTTGGAATATCTGCTGATTCTACCCCTAGAAAAAATGGCGGCGCAGCAGCTTTAAAGCTATCAAAAAATGCCTTATTTAACACATCTGCTGGCGCATCCACACCAAAACGCAAAGCAAGTTCTCTATATACCTCGCCAACACTACCCCGCACACCAAACAACGTACCAACAGCATCCAAAAAAATCACCTTTGGTAGCTGCATCTCTACTGGCGTTGTAATTGTGGCAGCACTGGCAGAGGTTAGATCAATTAATTTTGATATTTCAGTTAACATCGGCGGTTTAAATAAATAAAACTAAGATTAAACCTTTTGCATAAGTTTTACCCCACCCCTTCCCTCCCCTTATAAAGGGGAGGGAGTAAGAAATTTCCCCTTTTATAAGGAGAACTTCTCCCACATATTCGGGGGGACTGAGGGGGGTAAATTAGGGATTTTTACAAACAGTTTATGATTAAAAAGTGTTCCACCTTCTTAAAATACCCACAATAGAGATAGCAATTACTGCAATTCAAATCACGAACTTAAAAATTTGAGCAACGGTTGAGCAATCCAATTAAAACCAACCTTCAATTGATGATTAAGCGACGGCATCCGATATAGATAAGCTAACCGCCGAGCAATATAAGCAACATTACCATCTAGCTTTAATCCCAAACCAGACAACGTAGCATTATCCATTCCTAAAGTCATCATTTCCCCTAAATTTTGATAGCGGAAAGGTAGTAGAGGACGATTAGTTAGTGAACCCCAAATATTCCAAGCAGCAAAATCTGACTGTTGAAAAGCAGCTTGGGCGGTTGCGGGTACTTGTTGCCCTTCAGCATCCCGACAATCTGCTAAATCCCCTAAAGCAAAAATCTCTGGATAATCAACAGCTTGCAGAGTTGGCGTAGTAACTAACTGACCACGTTGATTTTGCTTGAGAGGTAGTGTGCTAACTACTGGGGTAACTTCTGTACCAACTGTCCACAGCACCACATCAACAGGGATAGTATCTACCTGTCCTTTATATGCAAGTGAAATATAATCTTTTCCAATTGACTCAACGGAGGTTTCTAAATCTATCCAAACTCCGCGTTCCTCTAAAGCTTTACGTGCAGCTTCGCGGTTAAACTCTGGAGAAGTGCGGAGAATTTGATCGCTTAGTTCAATTAAGCGCAATCTTCCCCGTGTTTTCAAGCGTTCTGCCAATTTACAAGCTAATTCTACCCCGCTATAACCAGCCCCGACAATTGCGATGCGAATTTTATCTGCTTCTGATTGTTCTAAAACCCGCAGACGTTCTTCTAACCGATAAGCATCGGGAATGGCACGAAAAGGAATAGCATACTCGCTTGCCCCTGGTACCATATCTAAAGGTGTTTTTCCGCCTAATGCTAAAACTAAGCGATCGTAAGCTAGTTGATTACCATCTTCTAAATATACTTGATGAGCTTCTACATCAATGCCAGATACGACTCCCTGACAGAAGCGCACACCTGTATTAGCCAAAATTTCCGAAAACGGTGGGGCAATTTCCCAGGTTTGCAGTTCCCCAGTTAATAGTTCATAGAGAAACGGGGTAAACAAAAAGCGATCGCTATGATCTACTAAAATTATTTCAGGTTTTTGGGATTTCTCCCAAGGTAGTTGGCTTAAACGCAGGGCAGTATAAAGACCCCCAAAGCCTCCTCCGAGAATACAAATACGTGCGGATGGCTGAGTCATAATTAAATGGTGATGTCCTAGCAAGGCAACTCACCTACAGGATAACAATTAACAATTAACAATTAACAATGACCAATTAACAATGGCATTTTCTACAACAAGGACGAAAGAAGCCTAAAAACTACTATTATTTATAGTTAACGAATAATTATCATGCTTTCAAACCGTTTTATTGAAGCTGTTGCTTTTGCTAACGAATTACACGCAAACCAAAAGCGCAAAGGAAGTGATGTTCCTTATATTGCTCACTTATTAGCTGTTAGCAGTATTGTTTTAGAACATGGAGGAAATGAAGACGAAGCGATCGCAGCTTTACTCCATGATGCCATAGAAGACCAAGGCGGTGATGCTACACGCACAGAAATTTTGCGCCGTTTTGGGGAAGCTATCACAGATATCGTAAATGGTTGCACTGACTCAGATACTACGCCAAAACCTCCTTGGCGACAACGCAAGGAGGCATATATTGCTCATATTCCCACCGCCTCTCAATCTGTGCGTTTGGTTTCTGCTGCTGATAAACTCCACAATTCGCGCTCAATTCTCAATGATTATTACATTATTGGAGAATCAGTTTGGAACCGCTTTCAAGGAGGCAAAGAAGGATCACTTTGGTACTATCGCTCTTTAGTTAAAGCATTACGTCAAGCAGAAGTAACAGCTTTAATTGAAGAATTAGATCGAGTCGTTACCAAATTAGAACAGTTAGCATCTACTTAGACAGATAAACTTAAACCTTTCACCTATTGAAAGAACCTAATTTTTCACAAATAACGCCTTCGCTGCACACAGGGATTTTGCCTTTAATAAATCTAGTGTCATATTAAAGACAAGTTCCAGATGTAATGCTATGGCAACACTTGCTGGTTAAAAATTGATTTATTCAACAGCCTTAACTTAAATCTACCTAATATTTGCTCCTAATAAATTTGCTTCCCTGACATTAGTACCAACTATATTAGCACCCGCTAATTCAGCACTTACCAAATGAGCATCCTTAAGATTAGCATTGTTTAAATTTGCTAATAGAAAACTAGCATCACTAGCAAAAACTCCGGTTAAGTTTGCGCCTTCCAAGTTAGCACCAGCTAAATCTGCACCTTCTAAATTAGCACCTGCTAAATTAGCGCCTGCTAAATTAGCGTTCCGCAAGTCAGCACCTGCTAAATGAGCGCCGCTCAAATTTGCTCCAGATAAGTTACATACAGGGCAATTATTGCTTTGTAGTAAGTTAACAATATCCTCAGTTTGAGAAGCTTCAACAGGAATTGCTAAACCAATTGTGGCAAGTATTGTTGTAATAGCGAGAATGTTGTTAATTTTCATTATGCTGACCTCCAACTTTGTTGGAAATGTAGCTAAGTTTATTATGTTAACCAGTATGGTTTAAAACGGCAGCGATCGCACTCAATCACAAGGCATAAAACTTGCTATTCAATTAGATACAAGTAGTTAAATAATTTGAAAATAATCTCAATAAAAAATAAAAATCATCCTTATTTTTATAAGGATGATTGACAAAATTAATCTCGGCGCTCTTGGTAATCTTCAGAAGATGTGGGATCTAATTCCCACCTGCGATCATCACGTTGCTCTAAAATTTCATTTGTACGTAAAAAAGTTCGATCATCCATTTCTAAACCGACAGCCGCGCCTAATTCATCAACAATATTTTGATCAGGTGTGGCAACAGTTCCTCCAACAGCTTCATCACCTACCATTGCTGCTTGATCCCAAGCAGCATCAACATCACCACCAGTTAACTTAGGACTGGTAGCATTGTACTGACTCATTTCATCACGCAAACTGTGTCCACCAAGATTGAATCCTGGCTCTGAATGAACGCCAGTTCCATAAGATTCAGTAATTTCTTGTGGAAGATCTTCAATATTTTCTTCGTCAGTTGTTTCTATAAAGTCTTGGTCTCGTTTTTTTGTCATAACACACACTTAAAAACTTTTAAACTTTTTCTCCAGCTTAGTTTTAAAGCAGTTAAACCTATATATGACTTGAGAGCGAAATAACACTTAATTTGTTTATTACCTAAGATTGACGCAATACTAACATCGGCATAACTAGGTTGATAGAAATGCCAAATTTATAAATTGCGATCGCAAACAGGAAATAACATGAGTCAAAATAATTCTAATAGCAGCAAACGTGTTGCTATTCTTGTGGAAAAAATGGTAGAAGATTCCGAGTTTCAAGTTCCACATCAAGCTCTCAAACAAGCAGGAATGGAAGTTGTTGTACTCGGTTCTCGGATGAACGAACAATATCCTGGTAAACAAGGCAAAGTTTCAATTAAGCCAGATGCTACCACTACCGAAGCGCGTCCTGAATATTTCGATGCGGTAATCATTCCTGGCGGCGCTGCTCCTGATATGATGCGTACTAATCCCAACACAGTACGCTTTGTCAAAGAAGCTATGGCACAGGGCAAACTAATTGCGGCTGTTTGTCATGGGCCACAAGTTTTAATTGAAGCAGATTTGCTGCGGGGTAAAAACGCTACTGGCTTCGATTCCATCCGCAAGGATATAGAAAATGCAGGTGCTAAATATTATGATGAGCCGTTGGTAGTGGATGGCAATCTCATCACTTCCCGTCGCCCAGGGGATTTAGCGATTTTCACTACAGCGATACTTTCCCGCCTGGGTTATGGTGGTAAAGAAGCGGCATTACCCCATGAAAATGATATAACAGCCGAATGGTGGAAACTAGCTAATGCTTGGGGTGGTTCAACCAAGGGAGAAATTGTCCAAGCTTTAAATACAGCTTTAGCAGGTGAGCGTTATTCACGGGAAGCTTTTGATAATTATGCCCAAAAAGCATCTACAGTAGATGCACGCTCATTATTCCAAGAAATTGCTCAGAATAAACAGCATCATATCCAATTGTTAGAAGCACGTCTTGATGCTTTTAGCGAAAAACCTTCCTTACAAGCAAAAGCTGCGGAGACTATTGCCAAAATAAACGAAGCCCTCAAAGGAAGTGATGAAATAGCTTTGTTACGTCGCGCCTTGGGAGATATCCAAACAGGTGTTGTTGATACCTACTACCTGCGGAATATGTTAACTGATCCAATTACAGTAGCACTGCTTGCCGAAATAGAAGTAGATTTGGCACAGTACGAGCAACGGGTAGCTCAAATCTATCATTCCCTAATTGGCGCACAACCTGCCCAAGCAGCTAAACCAACTTCTGCTGCTGCGATGGGATAGATTAGCAGTTAAGAGTTTTTAACAATTTTTGAGCAGGCGATAATTTGCCTGCTTTTTTAATTAATATAGGAATCGCCAAGGCTGTCAGGACAAATATTGGTTAACATCTGCGTAATCTGCGTTTATCTGCTCACATCTGCGATAAAAAAACAATTGTGATCCAAAGCAATAAATCTAATTAATGTTCTCAAAGCTGTATGCAAGAAGTTTATTTTCTATTGAATTATGTTGAGATAGTTATCATATAAAAAAATAATCCCGTACCTAAAAAAAGAGGTACAGGCTTTTGCGAACTGACAAGTCAGCGCTTGCGCTATCGCACAATTTTTATTTAAACTTAATTAGTAGCTTTAATATTGCTACCAATCAATAAAATCTATAGGTCAGAACCACCAGCAGCTTCAGCGCCCATCGGTAATACTGCACCGCGTAAGAAATCAATTTGTCTACCAAAGTCCATCGACTCTAGCTCTTGCAACAAATCTTTTGCTGGTTGAGAAAGTTCATAATTTGGAGGCATTGGAATAATAGTACCTTTTTCCATGCCTTGAGCTAAAAAATACCAAAAAGCCAGTTTAGTTTCTGGGCTTAAAGAACCATACTCGCGACTAATGAGAGTATCTGCATTTAAAGCGATATCCCGTTGAACTTGCAGTTGTTCTTCGTGGGACAATTCCTTAACTTGATTAAACAGTCCCTCAGCAATATCACTACCAGAGGCTCCTGGGGCTGCTGGAGTAATCGAGCTACCTAGCTTTTCATAAACAAACCACAAGAAAGCTAATTGCTCATCTACATCGAAACCTTTTAAAGCTTCTTTCCCTTGATCGTATGCACTGATATTGCTAGCTGTCATAAATAATTTTTGAATTCAACTCCTTGAAACTAACAAACAAATAAAGGTGGGTTAAACCCACCTCAGATAGAACTAAGTAACCTTACTCACGACAGAGGAAAGAAACTATTTTCTGAACAATTAATATTTAGTTAGGGTGAAAGACGCTTAATTACCCAAGTGTGATCTTCTTGCAAGGAATAACACAAGCGGTCATGTAACCTATTAGTACGTCCTTGCCAAAATTCAATTGTTTGAGGCACAATTCGGTAACCTCCCCAATGTGTGGGTCTGGGAATATTTTGATTTTGATATATTTCCTCGAGTTCTTGCAATTGATGCTCTAGTACCTCACGGTTATCAATAACCTGGCTTTGTTGGGATGCCCAAGCACCAAGTTGACTGCCTACAGGACGACTGTGAAAATATTCATCTGACTCAGATTTAGTAACTTTCTCTACACTTCCTTCAATTCGCACCTGGCGCTCTAATTCTGCCCACCAAAAAATCAAAGCAGCCCAAGGATTCTGGGCAATTTCTTGACCCTTTTGGCTGTTGTAGTTAGTGTAGAATACAAAGCCTTGTTCATTGAAGTTTTTGAGCAGTACAATCCTCGCTCTTGGCTTGCCATCTTGAGAAACAGTTGCTAAAGTCATGGCATTGGGTTCAGGCAATTGCGCCGCCAATGCTTGGTCAAACCACTTTTGAAACTGCTTGAAGGGATTAGAGTCAACATCTGTTTCTACTAATCCTGATTTAGTGTAATTTTTACGCAGGTCAGCAATTGTTTGAGCCATCAATTAACAATTATCAATTAACAATCATCAATTATCAATTATTAATTAGCAATTATCAATTAAGTTGTTAGGAATAATTAAACATCACTTGTCAAGATTGGTTCAGGCGGTATAACCGATATGTGATGAGCGTAGTTAAGGGAAGAAAAGAATGTGATTAATTACCAATGAGTTGCCTTCTCAGCTAACATAAGAGCGAACAACCTACAGACCCGCTCCAGAGTGCCGACAGAAACGTAAATATTGGTAATTGATAATTGTTAATTGATCAGGGTAAATATTTGCAATGCGACATTCAAACAATTGGCAACGTCTGTTAATATTTGGTTTGAGTGGCCCAATTATCGCTCTCAATATCTGGTTGATCTCCCAGGTATTTCGATATTTTGAACATTTAATTACGATTTTAACTATTGCAGCGATTCTAGCTTTCTTATTGAACTATGCAGTTCAAACTTTACAACGATTTCGCATCAATAGGACTAAAGCAGTAGTGATCGTTTTGTTAACAACGTTAACTCTGTTTGTGATTTTAGGCGTGACTTTAGTACCTAGTGTCATCACCCAAACAACGGAATTATTTAAGCAAATTCCAGAATGGTTAAAGGCTAGTAATGAAAATTTTAATAAATTAGATGATTGGGTTGCGGCTCGTCGTTTACCTATAGATCTGAAAATTTTTCGCGATCGCATTAATAACACTATTGAAGCTCAAGTACAGAATGCTGCCACTCAGGCTGTAGGATGGGCAGGAATTTTGGTAGCTGGATTGTTAGATTTTGTGTTAGTGCTAGTCTTGACATTTTATATCCTGCTGTATGGCGATCGCCTTTGGCAAGGAATCATTAACCTCTTACCAGTTCAAATTGGATTACCTTTAACTCAATCGCTACGGCTTAACTTCCAGAATTTTTTCATTAGTCAAATTCTCTTAGGACTATTTATGGCGGGGGTACTTACGCCAATTTTTTTAGCTTTAAGAGTAGAGTTTGCCTTATTGTTTGCACTCTTGATTGGATTTGCTGAATTAATTCCGTTTATAGGTGCAACTTTAGGGATTGGTATAGTAACAATTCTAGTAATGTTGCAAAATTTTGGTTTAGCCCTTCAAGTAGCGATCGCTTGCGTGATCATGCAGCAAATTAAAGACAACCTCTTAGCCCCTAAGTTAATGGGGGATTTCATCGGCTTAAATCCCATCTTGATCTTTGTCGCTTTATTAGTAGGAGGTCAGATTGCAGGATTGTTAGGAATCATTATTTCAGTGCCAATTGCCGGAACGATTAAAGGCACAATTGATAACATTCGCCAACTGCGTCAAGCACAGGAGATAGCAACTCAACCGCCTGTAACCACTGACTTTAATATGTAGTTTACCAACCCTAATTTAGGGCTGTTATCGTGCGATCGCCTATAATTATCAACAATTCCTAATCCCACAGGTAGAAGTAAAATGGGCAAATCACAGCAAAGAAAGAGGATTTAGAGCAATGCGACAAATTAATTTTTTAATTATTTTTGCGATGTGTTTAGCCTTGGTTTTATTTAGCTTAGAAAATACTCAGGCTGTCCCTATTCAAGTTGTCCAAGGTGTCCAAGTACAAGCGCCTCTGTGCATTGAACTAATTTTTGCAATGGGTTTGGGAGCGATCCTCGCCTGGATTTTTAGCGTATGGGCAAGGTTTCAGAGGATGATTGCAACTCGCTCGGAACAGCGTCAAAAACGCCAGCAAGAAGAACGCATTCAGGAATTAGAGCAAGAAGTTGCCCGTTGTAAAGCTGAGTTAGAACAACAAAATCTGCCAGCGAACTCTGAGTTATTACCACAAGCCACAATTGACGCAGAAGTTTTAGCCAAATCCAATTAAAGCGAAAGCGAGCCCATGACGGCAATATCTGAGCCAGAAACAATAACATCTTTGAAGGATCTGGGAATTTCCCTGCTAATTGAGTTAGCTCAAAATGGGGAAATTGATCCTTGGGATGTACAAGTGATTGATGTAATTGACCGTTACTTAAGTAAACTAGCACTGGCGACTAATACAGATCGTGGTCGCCGTGATGCCGATTTGTCCGAGTCTGGACAAGCTTTTTTGTGGGCATCCATGCTGGTATTACTCAAAGCTGACACCTTGGGACAGCAAGAAATTGGTGATGACATAGAGCTAACAGACAGCGATGAGTTAACTGATAATTGGACACAAAGGCAATTGCCAGCTAATTTAGAACGCTGTCTGCGACGCAGAGCAAGTGGACAACCACCCAAAAGACGACCTGTAACCCTACAAGAGTTAATTCAACAGTTGCAGGAAATGGCTTCTGCGATCTCCGAAAAAACTCCTCGTCCTCGACTGAAACGACCGAAAAATCAGTCTCTTGCTCAAGCGACTCGTGCGATCGCTCAACTAGCCCATAACGAAAATCTGACAGAAATTGCTAGCGAACTAGAGCAGTTTCTACTTTGTCAATGGTCTGAATTATCTCAAGGTCAAGATTGGTTAAATTTAGACCAGTTAGTAACATATTGGTCTGGTGTAAAGTCAACAGATGCCACCCCGCATACTAATGCTGAATTGACTCCAGCATCTACCCACGACCGTGTAGGCGTATTCTGGGCGCTGTTACTGCTTTCTGCTCAGTCTAAGGTAGAGTTATCCCAAGAAGAGTTCTACCAAGAAATTAAAATTCGTACTTTTTGTGCGGATGAGGAAGTAAATTTAGAGAGCTTATATAAATCGTAAGTTTGAGGAAAAATTTTTATGAAAGCCATGATTCTGGCGGCTGGTAAGGGTACTCGTGTCCGTCCTATTACATACACCATTCCCAAACCATTAATTCCCATCCTACAAAAACCAGTAATGGAGTTTTTACTGGAACTTTTGCGAAAACATGGTTTTGATCAGGTAATGGTCAATGTTAGTCACTTAGCGCACGAACTTGAAGGTTATTTCCGTGACGGACAGCGTTTTGGAGTAGAGATTGCTTATTCCTTTGAAGGTCGAATTGAAGAAAATGGTGAACTGGTAGGAGAAGCACTTGGTTCTGCTGGTGGAATGAAGCGGATTCAAGATTTCAATCCGTTTTTTGATGATACTTTTGTGGTTTTGTGTGGCGATGCCTTGATTGACTTAGATCTCACAGCAGCAGTCAAATGGCATAAAGAAAAAGGATCGATCGCTACAGTCGTGATGAAGTCCGTACCTAAAGAGGAAGTCCCCAGTTACGGCGTAGTTGTCACCGATGAAACAGGTAAAATTAAAGCTTTCCAAGAAAAGCCCAAAGTAGAAGAAGCTCTTAGCACTGACATTAATACTGGTATTTATATATTTGAACCAGAAATATTAGACTATATTCCGTCTGGTGTCGAATATGACATTGGCGGTCAGTTATTCCCAAAATTAGTAGAGATGAATGCCCCGTTTTATGGCATTTCAATGGATTTCCAATGGGTAGATATTGGTAAGGTTCCTGACTACTGGCGTGCTATTCGGAGTGTGTTAGCGGGCGAAGTCAAGAATGTAGAAATTCCAGGGCATCAAGTTGCGCCTGGGATATATACAGGCTTGAATGTAGCTGTCAACTGGGACAAAGTTGATATTACTGGGCCTGTTTATATTGGTGCAATGACGCGCATTGAAGATGGGGCGAAAATTGTTGGCCCCACAATGATTGGCCCCAATTGTTGGATTTGTAGCGGCGCTACTGTAGATAATAGTGTGATTTTTGAATACTCCCGTTTAGGGGCAGGTGTGCGCTTAGTAGATAAGTTAGTGTTTGGGCGTTACTGTGTAGATAAAACTGGTGCAACAATTGACGTGCAAGCAGCAGCACTTGACTGGTTAATTACCGATTCACGTCAGGTTATACCAGCAGAACCAACAGCCACACGACAGGCGATCGCAGAACTATTAGGTACAGAGGGCGTTTGAGGAGAGAGGGGAGAGGAGTCAGTAAGAAAATCATCCTTATCTTATGTTTATTCCCCTGCTTCCTCTGCTTCCTCTCCTCCCTCCTCCCCTACAGGAGTTACGGGGACAGATAAGTATAACGTCCTAAACTATGCTCATAGTTTTGCAGCAATCGCTGTGCTTCCTGAATAGTAATCCGTTTTTCTAACAAAGCTTGTTCAGTTCGCTGACGCATACTTTCTACCAAATCTTCAGCATCATATTGAACATAACTGACTACTTCAGCCATCGTGTCACCTTTAACTACGTGTTCAATCTGGTAGCCTTTGGGTGTCAGCTTGATATGCACTGCATTGGTATCACCAAATAAATTATGTAGATTACCCATAATCTCTTGGTAAGCACCACCAAGGAATAAACCTAAATAATAAGGTTCTCCTGGTTTTAAATTGTGCAATTCCAGCACAGGTTTGACATCTCGCAAATCAATAAATTGATCGATTTTGCCATCGCTGTCGCAAGTTAGATCTGCTAAGATACCTCGCTGAGTTGCTTCTTCATCCAAACGGTGAAGCGGCATAATCGGAAAAAGCTGGTCAATTGCCCAAGTATCTGGGGCAGATTGAAAGACCGACATATTGACGTAGTAAATGGAAGCCATGATTTTTTCTAGGTCTTCCAAATCGTCAGGTACATATTCCTGATCTCTAGCAATATCGAGAATTTTCTTACAACAAGCCCAGTATAATTGCTCGGCTCTAGCTCGTTCAGTAATACGGAGATAGCCTAATTTAAATCGACTGAGGGCTTCTTCTTTGAACTGAGTCGCGTCGTAAAAGGCTTCCTGATAATTTTGAACGTTGATGTTATTAAAGGTTTCCCAGAGATTCCGAATAATCAGATGTTCTTCTTCTTTTGCTGGGCTTGGTGGGTCAGTAGGGACATCGCTAGTGCTAAGTACATCAAAAATTAGCACTGATTGATGTGAGGCGATCGCCCGACCACTCTCACTAATTAAAGTCGGTACAGGTATCCCGCGCTCATCGCAAGCTTCCTTGACTTCAGCAATAATATCGCTGGCGTAATTCTGCAAGTTGTAATTTTTTGAGGCGTGAAAATTAGTTTGCGAACCATCGTAATCTACCCCTAGTCCGCCACCAACATCAAGATATTTCATGTTCGCACCTAGTTGTGCCAACTCTACAAAAATCTTGCTGGCTTCTAGGATGGCATCTTTAATGACACTAATTGAGGAAATTTGAGAGCCAATGTGGTAATGCAGCAGTTGCAAAGATTCCAACATATTAGCTTGTTTCAACTGCTCGACTACCCGAATAATTTCAGGAATAGTCAAACCAAATTTAGCGCGATCGCCAGATGAGTCTCCCCAACGACCAATTCCTTTGCTACTTAGCTTGGCGCGAACACCCAAAAATGGTTGAATTCCCAATGCGCGACTAGCATCAATTACCAGTTGTACTTCTTCAATCTGCTCTAGTACAATCATCGGTGTTTGCCCCAAACGTTGGGCTAACATCGCGGTTTCAATGTACTCGCGATCTTTATAACCATTGCAGATCAACAGTGCGCCTGGGGTATCCAGCATCGCCAAGGCAATCATTAATTCGGGTTTGGAACCAGCTTCTAAGCCAAACTGATACGGTTTACCAAACCGTACTAAGTCTTCTAGCAGATGGCGCTGTTGGTTACACTTAACTGGGAATACACCCCGATAACCACCTGCATAGTTGTAGCGAGTAATTGCTTTAGCAAACGAAGCATTTAACCGCTCAATGCGATGTTCCAAAATATCTGAAAAGCGGATCAGTAGAGGCAATGCTAGATTACGCTGGCGCAAAGCGTTAACTAAATCAAATAAATCTAGCGAACCGCCGCGATCGCCTTTAGGTGATACAGTGATATGACCCGCAGCATTGATCGAGAAATAAGGTTCACCCCAACCTTGAATCCGATATTGGTTCTCGCTATCCTCAATCGCCCATTTTTTATGACGTGAGTTAGCGTTATTGGTTGGGCTAGAATTCATACCCACTGTTTCAACAACTTGCTCATCACTGTTGTCCAAAAAATTCTCTACCCCAAATTGAGCTTGCGATAGCTCTACTCCCATGTTTGTATAACCTCGCCATCACCTGTCGCACTCGTCAGTTTATCGCATAATTCTCAAAGACTGCCTCTTTCATGCGGAGAACAGTTATACAGTTTCATTTTCAAAGGTGATTGTTAATTCTTAATTGGTCATTATATGCTTATCTCTTAAGACAGACAGTTCCAGAAAAAGTTTGATATTTATCTGCCTGTAGCCACTTAAAGGCGCTAGATACCAATTGGTATAAAGACAGTGCGATCGCTAACCTAACTTGGTTGCTCGTGAGGTGAAAAGATCGCCATGAATTTAGATCTTATTTGAGGTTACGATGGTAAAAACTTTTCACCAACGTCGGCATCAGAGGCTACCACTAGCTTCCTTAAAGCTATGGATTGCAAAGCGTCCCCTAGCTTTTTGCGGTGGAATTTGGATTGCTCTGCTATTAGTTAGTACGATAGCAGCCCAAGGATTAATGAACCCTAGTTTTGTTAAACAGCAACAGCTAAAGCGCATAACTGCTGCTAATGTGGAGCAGGGTGCATCAAATTCAATTAGTAACAGTACTGTGGAACACAAGCAGTCCAATCAAATTTCTTCTGCTGTACAGGAAGAAAACATTCAAACTACGCCATCTTCAACAAATGTTGAAGTGCCAAACTCTTCACCTGCTCTTACCCTGGCAGAATCGCAGCCAAATCAAGCGCCACTGTGGTTATATGGTGGAATATTTTTAGCTTTTCTCTTAGGTTTTATCTTAATATTTATTAGCTTTAGCTATAAACCAAAACGTCTCCAAACAATTAAAAGTGTAGGTAAAGATTTTAAACCCAACCAACGTCAAACCAACCGTAAGCCAAAAAAACAACTACCCCAACAGCAACGTCAGCAGGCATCTCACCAAGTGCGAAAACGCAGAGTAGCAAAGCCTCATGTGTTACAACAGCCAGTAGTAACAGTAATGCCACCAGAACCAAATCGTGCTGGAAATTCAGGTGAAGAAAGCTTGGCAGATATTATGGATTTGCGTAAACATCAATCTTTAGCATCGCTACTAGGTGAAAAGAAAATCAGCTAGATAGATTGAATTTTCAAGTAAATTTGTAACATTGAAACAAATTAACCAATTTTTATAAAAAAAAACTGACCTTATAGGTCAAAATATACTAAAACTATCTGAATTTACAATCAACTAACGCCTCAATAGCTAATTCCGTAAACTTTTTATAAAGTCTATTTTTTTGATAGTTTCTAAATCACATATTCCGTTTGCTTCAAGTTTGTAATCTTGCTGAAGTTTGATCACAGATTGTTTAGTTGATTCACCAAAAACACCATCAATTGCCCCAGTGTAATAGTTAAAACTTGCTAATTGCTTTTGTAAGTTTTTAACTTTTTCTCCTTGTGAGCCAATTTTTAAAGCATCCATTGTTGAGCACCCTGGTAAAATTATTTACTATATAATAATGTCCTAGTTACAAAATGTCAATTTATTAAATTTTGTTAAAACTAACCACAAAAAAGTTAAGTGGAAAGTTTTTACCTTAAAAATGAAATCCCTATTTCATTTTTAATAGTAACTTCCAGTCTTGAATTGCTTTTTTAGACCACATCCAATCTTGACTTAAAGCTTCTGGTTGATAATGAACCGGATCGGCATTCATTACCTGCTGACGTAGTTTCATTGACTCACTTAAAAACTTTTGACTTTTATCTGTTGGTTGTTTTTGAGCCAATTTTTTTAAAACCAATGCTAACCCTGCATAAGTATTTAAGACCTCATGGTTATTTTTCTCAACCTTTGAGTTAGTTAGTGTTGCTGGCTGTGGTTTACTCAGGTATAGAGCATCAAACCACACTTTACTTGCCAAATCATATTTGCCTTCATGATAGTATGCAAATCCTAAAGCATTTAAATATTGAGGAGATTTAGGTTTGTTTCTCTTGGCTATTTCCCAGTACCGACGCGCATCATCAAAACTATAATCTTTGCTACCTTTCGCGGCTGATTGCCAAGCTAATCTTCCCCGTAAAAAGCTGACATCAGGGTTATTTAATTGCTGTTTAGGAACTACAGCTAAAGCTGCGGATGCGTGCGATAAAGCATTACGATTTAGTAATTCTGTTACTGCTTGTTGTGCAATTAACAACTCACCCTGACTGAATTTTTCGATGGCAAGTGTGGCAAGATTAGGTGTGTCGGTTTTTTGAAAATCAAGCTGTTTGATATTTACGCTTTGTTGCTGAGATTGTATTAAAGTTAGTTGCTCAGGTAACAAATCTCCAGGTTTTGGCTGACGGTTTTGGAAAAACCAAAAACCTGATATAGCGATCGCACAAACACCCACCGCAGTTAACACTGGTAGTAATACAGAAAAACGCTTTCCATTTCGCCAACGGTTCAACTTAGAATTCAGTGAATCTGAATTGATCTGTTCTAAAGGCGGTTTGTCTAATGGTGGATTATTTAACGGTTTAGTAGATGTTTCCTGTTCAGGCTGCAAGACTTTACCTTGATGCTGATCTGGTGGCGCAGAGCGGCGGTATTGGGGATTTTCTGGCAACCCTTGGTAAACCGTTGATACAGGCGGGACACCTGAACCTTGGGGTAACAAATTTTCGGAAGTAGAAACAGTTACAACTGGTTCATCAGTTGTAGGATTTGCTTGGCATAGCTGTTGAAATAAATCAGAAACTAAAGCTAAATCTTCTTCATAATCGGAATTACCCGCATCTAGATCCTCAAACATATCGGGGATTGAATCATCTTCATAATCATCACTTAATTCATCTAAAGATGACATAAGATCATCGTCAGCATCTAAGAAATGAGTAGGAATAAAGTTGTTTAATGGTGTGAATAGTGCTTTTTCCTCTTCCGAAACCAAGAAATCATCAAAAGAATCAGCTAATGATAGGCGTGATGCTATTTGTGTAGGATTATTAGTATTAGTTAGAAAGCCATTAAATTCGGGATGTAAGTAAAGAACGGGCAACGCCCAATATAATTGGTTTGAGCCATAAGCCGAAATTAATCCTTGTCTTGCTCTACTTAAGCTGAGGTCAATCGGATAACCTTGCTTAAGATTACGGTAAAACAAGCGTGTTAGGGTTAAGGCAACTTCATCAGGAATGCGTTCTGCCATTGCTAAAACGCTAGGAATACCACGTTTAATTAGGGCTTGTACTAAATTCTGTTCTGTGCCATTTTCAGCAAGATCTGATGTGGCAGTATCAGCACTACGACAAGAATTAAAAACTGCTAATTTTACCCCATTATTTACTAGCAAACCTGCTAGATCATCTCCGTTTAATACTTCAGTTAAGCCACTTTTGGCACTTACTAAATATAAATCACCACCAGCAACGCCTAAGTTACTGTGTCCTGCGTAGTGAAAAATTTGATATCGACCTTGTTCTAAAGCTTGGGTTAACTGTTCTCTACCTGGTTGCTCTAAGATTGTTAGTTGAATTATGGGATCATTAGTTGAGCGTTCGCGTAGCGTTGCCAGAGGCGAATCGCGTAGCGTCGCATCAGGCGAATCGCGCAGTTCTGCTTGTAAATGATTAGCTTCTTGTTTCAGTTGGAGAGTTTCTTGGTCACTAGGGCCAGCAATTACCATTAATATTTTTATAGGTTGATTTTCCTCAAATGCTGCGGATTGAGGATCGCGCTTTAAACTGGTACTTAATTGATAACGAGAAAAAGCTACATCTGCTCGTGTTGCCAGAGGGCGATCGCCTGCGTGCAAAACTTCCCAAGGTAGGCGGGATAAACGTGAACCTTTCAAACCTAAGTGCAACCGCAAAACTGAGTGCTGATTTTCTGCGATCGCCTGCGCGATCAACCAACTTTCTCGCAAGCTATCTTTAAATAAAGCATTGTAAAGTTCTTGACCCAACGCCACTAGGTTGAGAGAATTTTGCGTTTGTCTACTATGGTTATGCAACAACCCGAACAACGGGTCATTCATCAGTTGTCGTGCCTTAGTTAACCATTCTTCAACAGGCCAATTGACCTCGACTTCAGCCAAGGGAACCCCTGATGCCACCCGTTCGATTCTGACCAAATATTGATCTTGGGTTTCTAATGGAGTTACAGAGATATAAAATTCCTGCGTCACGATTACCTGCTACTCCTGCTTGCTGAAACTTTGGCTGTTTTTGCCTAAGTGAGGAATTCTTCCTCTCTATTCCTAGATTGATACAAGTAACTCAAAGTTTCCACTGCTCCATAAAACTGACACAAATCGTGCATAACCAATTTTTCACGCACAATTTGATGTTTACTTCCTGCTTCGTTGTGGACTGTCGGCAGCACCCACTCCACAGGCTATCCCGGTTAAGCCAACCGTTCTTGACAGGTTAATTGCTGCGTTCAAATCTCGGTCTAAACTTATGCCACAACTTGAACAGTTATAAACTCGTTTTTTAAGTGGCATTTTTTGTTGTTGACAACAATTTGAACACAATTGAGAACTAGGATAGAACCTACCAACTATCACCAATTCTGACCCATACCACTGACACTTATACTCAAGCTGACGACGAAATTCCCTAAAGCCACAATCTGCAATCGCTTTTGCTAATTTATGATTTTTTAGCATTCCGCCAACATTCAAATCCTCTATAACAATCTTGCTGTGGTTCTTAGCTAAATAGGTTGTTAATTTATTGAGGTAGTCAGCGCGAATCTCAGCAACTCTACGATGTAGTAGAGCCACTTTTAAACTAGCTTTTTTGTAATTGCTAGAACCATATACTTTATGACTCTGTGCGCGTTGTAATCGTGCCAGTTTTTTGGTTGCGCCTCTTAATGCTTTAGGATTAGGGAAAGCCTCACCAGTGCTGAGGGTCGCTAGTTTTGAAATGCCCAAATCAACCCCAACAACTTCATACTGTTTCGGTATAGGTTCTGGGTCTGGTAGTTCTACAAAAAAACTTAGATACCAATCCCCTACTTGACGAGTGATTGTTACCTTTTTGGTTACGCATTCTGGTAGTAATTCAAATGTTTTCACCCAACCAATAAAGGGCAGTTTATGACGTAAACCACCTATTTTAATTGGCTGGCCACAATTATCTAATCCAAAGCTATCCGAATGGTATTTTTTCTTAAACTTTGGATACTCTGCCAATTTCTTGAAATATCGACTAAAGGCATCCTGAAGATTTATAAAAGCATACTGATAAACCCTTGATGACAATTCTTTCATCCAAGGATAGCTAGGCTTTATGTGGTTGGTGAATAGCTTTTTAAGAATGGTCGCGTTTGGTTTTAATCCCTCTTTATAGCTCTCCTTCCACAACTGCAAACCCCAGTTATAAACCCAGCGAGAAAAACCCGCGTGTTTTGCCATCAGGGTTTTCTGAGAGTTGTTGAGGTCTAGCTTTGTGCGGTAAGCCTTGTACACAAGTGTCACCCATGCACTACCATCAATAATGTAATGCAAATGTATAGTTTTTGTCAAGCACTTGTAACGCAATGAGTAAACCCAAACGTGATAAGCAATTGTGCGTAAGGCTGAACCAAATAGAGCTAGAAAAGTTGAGTAGACTTGCCGATCAAAATGGAGTGTCGCTGTCGGAGGCGGTAAGATTTCTTGTTCAAAAACTACCCTAATGCACGATTTATTACATAAAACCACTATTAAATATTTCCTCTCAAAGGGGGCGATCGGGCTTTCTTCGGGTGAGGAGTGAGGGGGATGAGGGGTGAAGAGTGATTAGATCGAATACTTGAAATCAGTGCGATGTTCTTTTAGAGTCGCACTTGCGAACTGAAAAGTCACGAAGAGCGCGAAGCGGCTCCGCAGGATCATCGCGCAATTAAATAAATATCTTGCTAATTTTTCCTGATCTAGATGTTCCAGCTTAGAACAATGAAGTAGTAGATGCACCCTGATTGAGATCCCCTGGCTCACAGCTTTGAGTCGGGGATTTTTTTATTGTAGCTTACCTTTCTTATTTGTCCGAGCAGCCCAAGCTTATTTCATCTAGCCCAAGTAGCTAACTACAAAGGTAAGCTAAAAAAATAAGAGCAATTTTGGAGATCGTACCAGTGACGGATCGGGCTGTAATTAAGTTTTCTTCAGAAGACTGTGGCATTTGCCATAAAATGTCTTTTTATGACCAAAAAGTATCTGAAGAACTGGGTTTGGAATTTGTTGATGTCAAAATGCAGGACACTGCGACTTATCGCAAGTATCGTAAAATTCTGTTAACACAGTATCCAGACAAAGAAGGCATGGGATGGCCTACTTATATCATCTGTGATTCTCCAGAAGGAGAATTTAAAATTTTAGGTGAAGTTAAAGGTGGTCATCCCAAAGGTGACTTTAGAAGCAAACTGCAAGCTGTTGTAGATGCAGCAGTTAGTTAATGTAGCACTCAGCTATCAGCCTTCTGCACGTCAGCAATAAGAAGAAGGTGTAAGGGTGGGTTAAGAGTTTATTCATGTCTCAAAACTGAAAAACTTTTCACAAAACTCACCCCTACCGTTCTTATTGACTCTATTTCACACAGTTTAAAACCGCTTTAATTACATAACGGTAAAAAATTGAGTTTTTGTTTTTCATCTGATAGCTGATAGCTAATCGCTAACTACCTCAAATGATTTTACTTCTAGGACTGAACCAATCATGGCGAAGGTCATCACATCATCTCGCACTTTGCCTGTAACTTTGACCTTTAAATTGGATTTCTTTAACTCAGATGGTGCATCCTTAAGTTCATAGGTTTCGCCATCTTCGGAGACTAAAGCCCAAGTTCCAGGCCCTAGTCCTTTTTTTTCAATACTTCCAGTTACAGTGATACTCATGCTGTTTGTTCTTCTCCTTTAGAAGCTAAACGCGCTAGTCCATAACACAGTAAGGCGTTAGCAATTAGGAACAGGCGGGCTAAAACGCCAGAACCTAACCCCCAAACTGTGGGTGAAATTACAGCACTAATTGCTAAACAAGAAGCTACACCCAAAGCAGAACCAATGGCAAACCACTTTAACTGTGGATGTCCTAGTAATAAAGCCACAAGTAGTAAGGGAATTAGCACACTGGCAAAGATGGGATTTAATACGCTACTTCCTTGAATGATATTACCGAGTTCAGGGAGGGAACTGCCCATAACTCGAAAAGGCCACTGGGGAAGATCAAATATATAGAAGCTTCGCAGGAAAAATAATCCTGAACTACCTGCAACTAATCCACTTGTCAGTGACCAACTCCAAGCGAAGGGAAAATAATTTCGTAAAAACCAAGCTAGTAGGTAAGAACCTAGTACCATGCCAATTTTAGGCAGAACTGATATTGCACCACCATCAATCCAGAAACGTAAGTTGAGATAGCCGTTATCACGTAGCCAGCGAAAGAAATCATTAAAGGTGATTTGTCCTTTTAATGCTAATTTGACCGCAGCAGCAGCGTCTAAATGACCTGAACCAAAGTGATTAAGGGGGTCATCTTGTACAACTCTTACAGACTGCTTGAGGACGCGCAGCACTTCTTCTGGTTCTTTGATACCAGCAGCTTTGACTAATGCCGCGACACCAGCAACGTGAGGTGCTGCCATGCTAGTACCTTGAAATCCCATGATTGCTGATGCACCAGTTTCAGGATCAATGGTGTCTTGCAAAATCATACCTGCCTCACTGCCACCAGGTGCGGATATATCAACGCCAGCGCCAAAGTTGGAATAAGGTGCTTTTTCACCAGCCGCATCTAAGGCGGCAACACCGATAACATGAGCATATCTGGCTGGGTAGGATACTGAGCTACTATTTTCGTTACCAGCAGCAGCGATGACTACAACACCTTTACTGTAGGCATAGTTAATAGCTTCTTCCATGATGTTGCTTTCACCACGACCACCCAGACTCATGTTAATTACATCAGCGCCGTTATCAGCAGCAAAGCGGATAGCTTCAGCAATATCGGCAACTGTACCGCCACCACCAGCGCTGAGAACTTTTAGAGGCATAATACTCGCTTCGTAGGCGATACCTGCTACACCATAATTATTGTTAGTAGATTGGGCAATTGTGCCTGCAACGTGAGTACCGTGACCGCTATCATCATCGGCAGGAATTTGATCGTTAACAAAGTCGTAACCTTTAACAAACTTAGTATCTTGTAAGTCTGGGACACGACTGATTCCGGTATCTATGACGGCTACAGTAACGCCATTTCCCTTAGTTTCGTCCCAGGCTTGTTCTACATTAATACTGCGGAGGTTCCACTGCTTGGCATAATCTGGATCGTTGGGTATATATAAGGCTTTATAAATATAATTTGGTTCAATATATTCAGTTTGTTTAGCTAAATTAGATTTTTTGAGAGTATTTAAGAGAGTGCGATCGCCTGACAAAATATAAACATGATCCGTAGCCGAAAATTCACTATTGAGGCGAGGACTAACTTGATACTGTTGTGCGATCGCACTTACCTGTGAATTAATTTGTTCTGCTGGCACATCTTCCCTAAAATCCAGCACAATCGAGTTAAAATCTCCTTGATTTGCTAAACCTTTAAAGTTAAATACAGCAAAACCAATTCCTAAAATAAATAAGCTTAAAATTAACAGTCTTCTCATGGCAAGCAATTACCGTCGCGCCAGTGTAATCACCACGATAACTCAATTGAATAAAAGTCGTCGGTAATGTTGCAGAATACTTAACAAATATAGCGATCAACAGAGCGCGTATCAGCAGAGACACGCGCATAAAAATGCAGAGATGCAAAATTATGCGCTACGCGTGCGCGTCTCTAATGCCCTGGAACTTATATAGATGTCTACTGCACTTTTTGCAAATCTGGTACTTTTACAGAAGCGATTCCTATTCCAGGTAAGCTGTTGTACTTGATATAGAATCCCACCACTACTAATAAAGCAATTACTAATGCCCCAATTCCAATTGGACTAGGTAGCCAAAATACTGCTTCAATGTGGTTCAATTCACCAGGCTTGAGTGTCCAGACTAATTTATGCCCTTCATCTGAAATTACTGGAGTAATAGCATTAGCAGATTTTTCAATGCTTTTTACTTTTGCAGATGTGTGTAAGCTAAACTCCAAATCAAACAGAGAACCAGGACTAACAATCACGCTACCATTTGAAGATAGAACGCCAAGCGATCGCAAATCTAAGTCATAAATCAGCTTATTCCGCACAAATAAAAGCAAGTTACTTTGCTTGAATTTAAATTTAGATTCCAGTTGAGGTAAATCTACACTTTCAACAGTCTGAGATTTATTACCTTTTTTAACACTAGGGTTGAAAAATTCATTGAACTTTGATTCAAGTTCTGCCCCAGTATTAAAGGGAATCTTAACAAGCATTTCATCTTTGGATAAGCGTTTAGTTTTGCCTTCCAATCGTCTTGCTCTACGCTCAATACTATCTAAGTATTCCTGTACTGTTGACTTACTAAAGCTGGTGAGTTGTTCACCTAACTTAATATGTTGTACAATCTCGCCGCTATGCAGATTTTCAACGTTAATCCCTGCATCATACTTGACACAGCCAGATAGCAACAAAGCCGCCAACACTATCATCCATAGTACGCGCAAGCGACCAAAGGCGCTGCCGATCACCCCCATGAAATTAACCTTGTTTCTTCTGGGTAAAACTGTTGGCTTCACAAGTACCTCCAATCGCTCACGATTTCAGCTTGTCTGATCAATCCCTTATGATAAGGCGTTTGCAACTGAGAAAATGATCTCTTTTGCAAGAAAGACGTTGACTTTGAATTACAGATTAAACCAAACTAAGCCGCCGAGTGTTAAACCAATAGTAATCAGAGCGACCCAAATGAATTTATTGTCCTTAGTATTAACTTGACTCAGATCAACTTGTTCTGGTTCTGGGCGTTTCTTAGGACGATTAAAATTAGAGCCAGCGCTACCTTGACGAAACTTGCCATCCTCGTCAGGTAAGTTGGCGAGATCGGGAATTTCACTCAACCATTCGGCGCGTCTGCTTAACTCAGGGGCTTGCATAATATAAAGCAAGTTTTTAGCTTGCTTACGAGTGTCTATATCTGGGTGACGTGCTAATTGTTTACAAATTGCGATCGCTTCTGCCCTTTGCCCCGTCGCTTCATAAGCGGTGATTAACCAAATATGAACTTCTCCTCCTCGGCGCGAATTAGGAGTGATTAAGGCGCTGGCTGCCTCAAATTCATTTACCGCCTGCCGATACTCACCTCGCTCAAAAGCGGTTTGTCCGGCTTGATAATTAATCTGGAATTGCTCTAAATTTTCTGAACTCACCTTAGTACTTTTACGTCTAGAACAATAGACAATTCAAATTTTATCGAAAAAACTCAAACTTCTCAGCGTTTCAACCCTGCCAGATTACAAGGATTCCGATTTGGCAAGGATTTTGCTGTTGAGCTACGCTTAGTATAGATTTAACGATTAGATAATGCGATAGCGCAAGCGCTGATTTGTCAGTTCGCACTTCTGCCAGGGTGTAGCTCAACTTAGCAAGTAACCAAAAAGCGATTTTTTTCATAAATTCTTGATTTTATTAAGGAAAAATCATGTTTAATACACCGTCTTGGCTGAGTAATTACCCACGTCTAATTAAAAGAACTTCAGTAGCAGCTTTTATATTAGGAGTAGCAATACTGAATGTGGCATCTCTAGTTGAAGCGAGACCTGTTAGAGTCCAGCACATTAACTGTAGTCAGTCTACCAGTTCGTTTATTTACGGCAGTCCTATTCCTACCCCTATGCCTGTCAACCCAGTAACTGGAGTACCAAACTTGGGTAACAATTCCTACCGTAACTGTGGTTTTAGTAATCCTGGGACTGTGAGTGGGATAATCCAAAACTCAATTTTGATTAATCCCACATTAGTAAATTCACAAATTTATGATTCTGTTTTAGTTAATCCCAAAATTGTCAATCAGCCAGTTTATCGCAGCCCTTATTATGGAATAATACCAAACATTTATAATTATCCAATTCGTAGCCGGATACCAATGGGATTTTAAGGGTAATTTAGTTTAGTAATCTATGGCATGAAATCTGATGCAACGAGCATTGAACCAATACCTGCATCAGTAAATATTTCCAATAAAAGTGAGTGGGGAATACGACCATCAATAATGTGTGCAGCTTTAACACCTTGAGCAAGCGATCGCACACAACAACTTACTTTAGGAATCATTCCACCACTAACTACACCACTCTTAATTAGCTGTCGCGCTTCTTGAATATCCACCTTAGCTAGTAGTGTGGATGGGTCTTTATAATCTTTTAAAATACCCGCAGTATCCGTCATCAAAATTAACTTTTCTGCACCTAAAGCCGCCGCCAATTCACCAGCTACAGTATCAGCATTAATATTATAAGCTTGACCTGTTTCATCGGCTGCTACGCTTGAAACTACAGGGATATAACCACTGCTAACAAGTGAATTCAAAATTTTGATATCTACACTATTTACCTCACCCACAAAGCCTATACCTTCTCTACCTTCTGGGCGTGCTTTGATTAAATTTCCGTCTTTACCACAAATACCTACAGCCAAGCCACCAGCTTGATTAATTAAAGAAACAATTTCTTTATTTACCCGACCCACTAAAACCATTTCTACAACATCCATTGTGGCAGCATCAGTTACTCGTAAACCATCTTTAAATTGTGGTTCTATTCCTAACTTATCCAGCCAGCTATTAATTTCAGGGCCACCACCATGTACTACCACAGGTCGTAACCCTACACAAGACAAGAAGACAATATCGCGCATCACCTTATCTTTCAAACTGCTGTCTTTCATCGCTGCGCCGCCGTATTTAACGACTACAGTTCGACCACTAAATTGTTGAATATAAGGAAGCGCTTCACTTAAAACTCTGACACGAGTGGCTTCTTCTTTCATGAAGTATTCGCTATTGTTGAGCATAATTATTTGTTTGAAAGTTAAGTGTAGTTAGTTGCGATCTGGTTTAAACCAGTTTTGTAAACCTTTAGCCGTCAGCTATCAGCTATTAAAACTGACATAGTTATCAAAAAAATAAAGTTCATTACACCTGTTGCATAAGTCAAATTTTAAATAATTAACAACAGATGTAGGCGTAGCCTTAGATGTAGGCGTAGCATTGCCGCAGGCTAATACAGATGCACACGAGATTTGCACACCCAGGGGATGACTGGTTGAGAGCAAAAAGTATATTGTACTTCTGCAAGTATTTGAAAAACCCTTCAATAGTACATCGAATCAGTAATGTTTGCCGTAGCAATATTGGCTGACAAAGGTTAATATAAAAATTTAAATTATTTCAGGCATATCTAATTATTGGAATTTTCTGGACAAACAGCTTTAGGCTTGAGTACTTGCGGAATAGACTCAATTATGCGTCTACTTAGCTGTTCAGGTGTATCGCTAGCAGCAACAGAAATTCTAATATCAGCTTCAGCGTAAAGACGTTGCCTTTGCTCCAGTAGCTTTTGCAGTTTATCAGCAGGATTAATGTCTTGCAGCAAGGGTCGAGTGTTATCCTGCGCTAAACGCTCTATCAGTAACTCTACCGGAGCATCTAGCCAAACTATTAAACCGTGATGCAGATAGCTCCAATTTTCTCGCTTCAAAACAATACCGCCACCAGTAGCAATTGTCAGTTTGGTATAAGCAGATATTTCTGATAGTACTTGGCTTTCTAGCTTCCTAAAACCTTCTTCACCAATACCCGTAAAAATTTGGTTAATGGTTTGACTAGCAACTTGTTCAATTAAAGTATCAGTATCAAAAAAGTGATACTTTAGCTGATTTGCCAATTCGCGCCCTACGGTAGTTTTACCAGCGCCCATCATTCCAATTAAATAAACGTTAACTCCGTTTAACAATTTTTTCTCCTAATAATTTCGGTCATTGGTTATTGATAATTGATCAGCTAACGCCAAGATTCGCGATCGCTCTCATCAACATCATCATCCAACTCGTCATCATCAAATCCCCAGTCGTCTTCCTCTTCTTGATTAGAAGTATCAGCAGTAGGACGATCGCTATCACGATAAGGTGGAGTAATCACCCGATAATTGGCATCATAGACTGCTTCAGTTCTGCCAGCACCAGAACTGCTAGGTTCCCGATAACTGTAAGAATAAATTGATCCTGTTACAGTGCGACTTTTGGGTTCCTGTTTAACTTCATATTCCCTAGACTCTTGAATTACAGTTTCCTGTTGAGAAGGACGTTTAGGTTCCTCTTCAAACTCCCAATCGTCATCTTCTGGTGCTTCCTCCACTTCCCAATCCGAATCCCATTCCTCAGAGGTATCGTCACTTGTAGGTGTTTCTGGTTGTGGTGGCGGTGGTGTGTAACTTTGGCGACTAGCAGTTTGATCGGTTTCACGCCGTTTACCAGTCGGGGAAGGTGATGCTTCTAGTTTACGGATACGCGCTAAGAGCGATCGCCTTTGGAGATAACTGAAAAACTGTAAGCACAAACTCGTAAAGAAACCAGCAGCTAAAGCGCCTAAAATCCAAGTCGCCACAGGAAGCGCCTGTGTTTTCATACCTAAAAACATAATTGGTAAGACTGGCGACAAATTTTGCAACACTAACAAACTTAGTCCACCTACCAGCACAAATAGCAGCAAAATCTGAATTATAGGCATAAAAAGTGAGGAGTGAGGAGTTAATCAGCTTTTCGATGACCAATTATTAATTAACAATTATCAATTATCAGCAGCCTTTCCGCTTTGTTTATTTCTACCCAGCTAGTTAATATAACTTTCTCTATTCTGGCTCTAGCTTAGTATGTCCACCTTGCCAACGATTAATTGGAATACAATCAATATCAAACTGATCTAAAGCACGCGCCACCACAAAATCAACTAAATCATCAATTGTTTTGGGATGGTGATACCATGCTGGAATTGCAGGTACAATTCTTACCCCAACTTCTGCCAAGCTAGTTAAATTCCGTAGATGAATTAAACTCAACGGCGTTTCGCGCGGCACAATGACAAGTTTACGCCCTTCTTTGAGTTGTACATCAGCAGCCCTTTCTAACAAATCAGAACTTAACCCAGCAGCTAACTTTCCTACAGTACTCATACTACAGGGCATAATCAGCATTCCGTGTGTTCGGAACGAACCGCTAGCAATATTCGCTCCAACGTCGCTTGAGCGATGGCATCTTAATTTACCCTGAATATCTACTCCAGCTTGTTCCCGCCAAAACTTCTCTTGTTGATCTGGTTCTACAGGCATCCGAATATCTTGCTCTGCCTGCCAAACCATATACGTTGATTTTGAAGCAACTAGCTCAATGCTGTATCCTGCCTCTAATAAAAATTTCAAGGCACGCACAGCGTAGATTAAGCCAGAAGCACCAGTAACACCTAATATTAGAGGGCGATTTGATTGTTTATTAGGAGAGTTTTGCGGCATTATGAGTGTTAAGTCTTGATGTTTAGACACAAAAATTTATCAGTAATCAATTGATTTAAATAAAATTTGTCAGCAAAAATATCATATATAAACTTATCCAAAAACAAATTTAATCTTAGTATTTATCTGTGTAGCCTGCGGCACGGCTACGCCTACATCTGTGGATATCTGTGGTTAATTAACCCATCTTAAATTTATAGAACTTACGCAAAACAAGAACGCGGGCAAGATGCCCGCACTACTTACTGCATAAGTAGAGACTTGCCATAGCACGTCTCTACAAAAGAAACACAAAATGGGACGCGATCGCGCTAGCACTGACTTGTCAGTTCATACCTACTAAAAATTAGTCCTCCATATCTTCATTACTCGCTTCACTACCACCGCTAACAGTTACTAAATCGATCTGTTGACGATAATAATCTACACTTTTGACTTCAACTTCAACGCGATCGCCAAGTCGATAAGCAGTACGATTTTTCCTACCTACAAGGCAGGAATGGCGAGAGCGAAACTCATACCAATCATCTTTTAGTGAGCTAACGTGTACCAATCCTTCCACTAGCAAATCTTCAATTTCTACAAAGAAACCGTAAGACTGAACTCCAGTAATCAATCCTTTGAAAACTTCACCAGTTCGTTCTTTCATCAGTTCGGCTTTCTGTAGCCCTTCTAAATCTGCTTCCGCATCGTATGCCAGTTTTTCACGCTCATTGAGATGAGTAATCATTGATGATAACTGGATTTCTAACTCTTCATGGATAGTTGGTGGCAAAACATTCCAATTGACATTACCGTGAGAGCTACTATGATACAGATTTACCGGATCTTTAGAACGGGTAGAACGGCGATCGCGCCCTTTTTCAAACAATGTATGCAACACTCTTTGAATTAATAAATCCGCATAGCGCCGCAGAGGAGAAATACAGTGCGTATATGCCGCGCTAGGTGGATTTCCCATACCCAAAGCTAAACCAAAGTGAAAACCTGGTATTGTGCTGTAGTTAGCTGGCTTTAAAGTTGACTTCAACAAATAATTCAACACTCTTGTTGCTGATGAATCAGCAAACATTTGGGTAAAGCTTTGGAAATCTGAGGGCAGTACGACTTCTTCTTCCTGCAACTGAAGATTTAACCCCAAATTGTTAGCCAACTTCAGTAAATCCTGAATATCTTCTGGATCTGGTGCTTGTTGTACACAATATATCCCAGGCACAGATAGCGATTGAAGATGAGAAGCAACAGCTTGATTCGCTAAAATCATCAACTCTGCCAGTAGAGACTTAATCGGTAACCCAGAAACAACTACCGTGCCAATTCTGCCTTCATCTTGATATGGTAAATTAGCTTCCGGCAGAGTCACTTCAAAAGCACCCCGCCCTAGCCGATGCACTCTCAGCATTGGCGCTATTGTAAAAAATAAGTTGTTGAGCATCTCCCATACTGCTGTCATTTCTGGGTGTTCTTCTTGAGAATTCGAGAGCATTAACTGCGCTTGTTGATAACTCAATTGGTGATCAACTTGAATGATCGTTGGTTGAATTTCAAACTCTACAATTTGACCGCTATCATCTAATGTCAGTAGTACTGAAATAGCAAGCCGCTCTTGCTCTAAATCTAAGGAACATTGAGCAATCACAGCATCAGGAAGCAGAGGCAGCACAGTTTGTCCTAAATATACGGCTGTACCACGCCTTTTTGCTTCTAAATCTATTGGTTCATCAGGTAAAACGTAGGGTGTCGTATCTGTAATGTGAACCCCTAAGCGCCATTGTCCTGCATTAGTTTTTTCTAAACTTAGTGCATTTTCGATAATTGCAGATTGCTCATCGACTGAGCTATTTTCAGAAAAAGCCACAGTTAAAAGATTGCTTAGATCTAGACGCTGATTTTTGTCTTTTTTACTAATAGCTTTAGGTAATCCTTCAGTTGCTTTCAAGACATTTTCACTAAAGAAGCGACGCAAATCATGCTTGCAACAAACAATGTCAGTATCAGCCGCCTCTTCAGCATCGCTACCGAGAACACGAGCCACTTTCCCCACTGGTGGGTTTTGTCCTAGAGGATATCGGAGAACTTCTACATGAACCAGATGGTCTATAGCTTCTTCTAAGTTTTCACTATTAGTTTTGAGAGCTAATTCAAACAATAGTCGATCATCAAGAGGAACGGCTCGATAACCCGAATCTGTTTGCCTAACTCGTGCTAACACCGAAGGATTCGCTCGCTCTAAAATCAGCCTAACTTCCCCTTCAGGACTACGACGACGACTACCTTCTTTAGTAACTTTAACAAGGACGCGATCGCCATTCCAAGCATTACTTAAATGGCTTTCTCGAATGTATATATCCTCAGCTTGCTCTGCATCTTGAATCGCAAAACAAAATCCCTTACTTGAACAGCGCAGTTTCGCTTCAACTACGTCATCTTCATAAACACGCCGATACTTACCGCGCTCTTTTACCAAAATCCCAATCTTTTCTAGAGTATCTAAGATAATCTCCAGTTTTTCCAGGTTTTCCTCATCTTCGCAACCTAGTTTTTTCTCTAATACTTTGGGTGCGACTAACTTGTCACCAGTAAAATTAGAAAGGAGTGTAGCGATTGAAAATTCCATGCAGCTTCCTTAGCCTCCGCCCCTAAAACGATTCTTTGCTGTAACCAGATCTTTTTACTTTTTGGTACTACGCCACACTCGGTCTCTAGAGTATTTCCGCTCTCCGTGACGAGATTGTAGAGAGCGCCAATTCAAGCTTGTCGCCGAGCATGGAGCATAAATTTTCGATATCCACTAACAACTGTCCTGCATCTGCCTCGCCATACTTGCCTGAAGTAACACCAAACCAAGGTGATGCTTTTTAGTATCAGCACCCAGCATGAAATCAGTGCCTTCATGCACAAGTGTTTCAGCGACCCAATTGCACCTCACACAACTAACTATTCCAGAGCTATGTTGCTTGTTGCGCTTCCAGCTATCCTGAATAGTAACTGAGGAAATGTAGCTAGTGGTGCAGCAAACAACTGGTGCAGCGCGAAGCGAAGCGTGTTGTTAGCGACACCGACAACAATCATGCGCTTTTACACACTGCCTTATACTGGTGAAGAACCGCTCTCGATCACTTGCTGGCTGCGGTAGTCAAGATGGCAGTGAGTTAAAATAGACAGTCTGTAACCATTGTAGTTTCTGGGTGTACTTTGAGAAAACCTGTTTCTCAAAACAACCTAATTTTTTGAATAGAAAAATCCTACTAATTTTAGGGGGAAAGCCGTTGGACTTTCTCTGACCTAAGAATCCGCCTTCCCTAATGGGTGCGGAGTTTCAAGAAACTGCGAATAAATTTAGTTTTAGTCAAACGGTGTTTATGTTGAGTCAATTCCGAATTAGTTATCCAAAAGGTTGCCTGATTAGTGAGCTACTTACTATTGATCACGGTAAGTATGTAGTTAGAGCATTGGTTGAAGTTGAGGGACTGACTCTAGCGACAGGTTTAGCTGCTGCTGACACTGTTGAAAATGCAGAAGACCAAGCTAGAGCTAGAGCTTTAGCAGTTTTAGGTATATTAGCCACTGCGGAAACAGGGCAAGAGCAAACCAAACTCATACCTGCTGATTTAACAGCAACACCAACTCCTACTCCTACTCCTCAAATCCCTTTTATAGAAGAAAAACTGGCACAACCTGCTCAAAGTTCAGAGGTAACCACATTTCCTCAAGTTGATTCTGAGGATATATCTACTTCAAAACTAAATTTTTCTTCAAACAATACATCACATACAGGGATTTCCGTAGAACAAAGTAATGATCTATTGAACGATGATTTTTCCAACATAGACGTAGAAGCTTCAACAAAAGAAAATACTCCATTATCAACTCCAACAGTCCTACCACTAACAAATACAGATAATCCAACGTCGTCCTTAAGCTCTGGAGACGATTATCCGCAGGTTGAACTTGTAGCAGATGTTAGCAGTACACCCTTAACTAGCGGCGTAATAGATTTTTCGGAGATGGTTGCTAGATCTAATATTGAACTCAAGCGTTTAGGCTGGACTAAGCAGCGAGGAGTAGATTATCTACTTGCCAAATACAATAAGAAAATCCGCTCTGAATTGACTGACAAAGAACTTAAGGAATTCCTCAATTACCTAGAATTGCAGCCTACTCCAGATGATGAGGCTTAAATTAACCGCAGATAAACGCAGGTAAATAGGTTTAATGAGGAGGCAGAGCCTCTAACTCTTGTTTCCAGGTTGAAGGCAACGAGTAGACTAAAAGCTCTGCCTATTGAAACTGCTGTGATATCTGAATTTAGCCAACTACTAGCGGTGTACGTATAGCGGAGGGACGACGATCAATTACTTGGTCGATTAAACCATAGTTTTTTGATTCCTCTGCTGACATGAAGAAGTCGCGCTCAGTATCCTCTTCAATCTTCTCTATAGGTTGACCAGTATGTTGAGCGAGAAACTCATTTAATCTGCGCTTGTGGTAAAGGATTTCCTTAGCTTGAATCTCAATGTCAGTTGCTTGTCCCTGAGCGCCACCAAGCGGTTGATGGATCATGATCCGAGAATGGGGTAGACTCATCCGCTTGCCTTTCGCACCAGCACTAAGCAAGAAAGCTCCCATACTTGCTGCTAGTCCAACACAGATGGTGGATACATCTGGACGGATTTGATTCATGGTATCAAAAATTCCCATGCCAGCACTTACAGAACCACCAGGAGAATTGATGTAAAGATAAATATCTTTCTCTGGATCTTCTGCTTCTAGAAAAAGCAACTGGGCAACAATTAAGTTTGCTAGATCTGCATCTACTTGTTGTCCCAGAAAGATAATGCGCTCCCGTAGTAGTCGGGAGTAAATGTCAAAGGCGCGTTCGCCACGACCAGATTGTTCTATAACGGTTGGAATCATTGAGTAAGAAAGAGTGAGTCTGTTTTTTCTTTGATTGTAGCGACTATACAGATTTTGCTTGTGTTTGGCATTTTCGCGGCAACTAGCAGTATCTCATCTAGGTAGGTCAGCAAAAAGGGGTCTTCCGTTTTTACTGTGTTTTTCTTTGCAGAGGAGGCAGAGGAAGTAAAAATGTTCTTAATTGAAGATTTTTACAAAAATTCCGCACATACCCGCATTTTTGAGGCGTGTGCCTTCTGGGTAGCTATTTTTGCCTTATATAAATACAGGATGTGATGTAGAAAACAGACAAAAATTTTTATAAGTGGTAAATATTTCAATAATTAATTAAATTCCAACTTAACAATTATGGCTATAGGAATATTATCTCTTTCACATAAATGCCCGAAATGCGGTTCTGCTCAGGTTTCTCGTTCCAAACGTCAAGGGATGATTGAGAAAGTTATTTCTGTAGTTGGGCTATTGCCTTATCGCTGTAGCAATCATACTTGTCGAAGTCGCTTTTTTATAATTTTTTCAAGAAAATAACCTGCGATTGATAAATATAGCGGTCAGCACTCAGCTTAGGCTACGTCACGGCGCAGAGCGCCTACAGCAGTCAGCTTTTTTAAAAGCCTTTGTTACCAAGGCTTTCGGAATAGATTTTGTCCTAACTTGATGGTTGCTATATTAAGTTTTATTTAATAGGTGATCTGGTCGCAGAGAGGGCTGGAACAAAAAGACCATCTGAAGCGCAGATGGTCTAAAAATGCTTTTTTATTTTGTTGTCGTTGGAGGAAACACCAACTGCTCGTTCCCACACGGGCAGTAAGTTAAATTTCGTTAAGTTAATTGTAACAGAAAACACAAAAAAATTTACTTTGTTAAAGATGCTAGATCTTCCATCAGATAGGTGAAGCCTCGCTGTGGACTACCCCATATAATCCGCTCTTGCTTGTATATAGCCATTCCTGGTTTAGCACCTTTAGGTTTATATACGTGCTTGGGTTCTGTATATACAACGGGTACTTGGTCACTTTGACGACCTTGACTATAGTAGGCTGTGAGATCAGCAACAAACTGTAAATCAACTTCTTCAGCTACAGTACCAGGTTCAAGACGCATTAGCACATGACTACTGGGGATTTCCTGGGTGTGAAACCACAGGTCATAATCTCCAGCAACGCGAAAGGTTAGTTGATCGTTCTGGCGGTTATTGCGCCCAATCAGTACTTCAAAGCCAGTAGGTGTACGATAAGAGTAAGGCTTAGAAACATCTGTCTCTGTACGACCACGTTGTTCTGGAGCTTCTAGATATTTCTGTGTAATTAGCTCTTCTCGAATTTCTTCTAAGGTTTTTAAATCTTCTGTAATTTTGTAGGCATCCAACTGAGATAAGCTAGATGCTACTTGTTCGATATACTGAATTTCGGCTTTAACTTGTGTTAACAATGGCTCAACCGCAGCACGAGCGCGTTTTAGTTTCTGGTGACGCTTATAGAGTGCTTGGGCATTTTGAATCGCATTTTTTTCGGGTTCTAGGGGAATGTTAACTGGTTGAGCAGTTTCAAAATCAGGAAGTGCGATCGCATTCATTCCAGGTTGCCATTCACTCAGGTTAGCCATGAGCAAATCAGCTTGTTGTTTGTACTGATCTGCATGATCTGATTGGTGCAAGCGTTCTTCAAAAGTGTTAGCTTTCTGACGCAATTTAGCGAGAATATTACTTAATTTCTGGCTGAGTTGGTGGCGTAGTTGAGAAAATTCTTGTTGATTAACTTGATTAGTGTAGTAGCGGTTGATTAGTTCTTGTACTGTCTCAACTGGCTTAATTACACCCCACCCAAGTACGTTGTATCCATCAGTAGTGAAGCCTGGATGAAATTGATGTGAGTTTTGCAGTTGAGAATTTGGTATTAACTCAAATTCGGTTTTCTCCCCCTGCTTCCCCTGCGCTGCTTCTATAGCTTGCAGCCATTTTTGCCAATAAATAAATAAGCGGTTCCAATCAGATGTATCTAAAGTGTTGGTAGATTGATCGGGATCAAGACTAGCAGCTTTTACCATTGAGGTAACTAGCAATGAACTCAAACCCCGATAACTTTTTACTATCCGACTAACCAAGCGCCCTGGAATGAGACTTACCCGTTCTTGCCAACGCTCCAAGGATTCACTCAAGCTAGGCATGGGATCTGTTAGGGAGGGCGGGAGTTCGTAGGGTTGCGCAGTTTGAATTGTCCGAACGCTAGATTGTTGAGAATTTACTTGATGAGCGGTAGTGACAATTAAATTATCTGTCCCAGTCAAAATTACGTTACTATACTTACCCATAATTTCGACGTACAGATGCCAAATCGGTGCTTCTCCGGGGCGGCGGGCAAATTGTAAATCTATTACACGCTCCCAAGGTGCGATCGCTTCTATACCTATCAAAGCAAAACCACCCAGTTGATGTCTCAACTGTTGGCTAAAAGTAAAAGTATCAGGTGTGCGCGGTGGTGGATCGGCAATACAAATCCGAGCCGCTTGTGGATGCCAGGAAATGGTTAACCAACTTCGGCGTTTGAGAGTACGTAACCCTAATGAAATAGTGTAGCGATCGCGTTGATACACTTGTTCGAGTCGCGCTGGAACCCATAAGAAGCGCAACTCACTACAAGCAGCAGTTAGGGTGGTGAAGTCAACTTGTTGCAATTTTTTCTCTGACAACTTTGAGTTTTGGCAGCAAGATTATCATTTTGGCACTCTCCACACGCTTAGTGCAAATTGCGCTTCAAATTATCCAAATCATGATCAATTTCCCAACGCATGAATTGTTCCTCTAAGGCATCTGCGCCACTAGAATTGCTATTACTGGCAGGAAAATTCCAACCCGTAGTTTCCGTAGTTTTAGTTTGAGCAGCACGCTCTGCCTGAGCTTGCTTGGCTTTTGCTCCTACCTCTTGACGACGAATAGATATTTGACGTTGTAGTTCCTTGGCTTTCTCAATTCGCTCTTTAAGTCCTTGCATTTTTCCCCAAAGTTGATTTCCCTGACGCAGCAAGGCTGCTTCTCGTTCTTGGGCTGCTTGGGCTAAATCAAGTCTTCCTGCTGTCTTCGCTTTATTAACTCGTTCATGCCAGCGTTGGATTTCTTGGGCTGTAGAGAGAATTTCCTCTTGCACCCGCTTTTCTTGGGCTTGTGAGTCTACAATTAGCCTGAGCGCATCTTCTTCTTGCTGTCGTAATTGTTCTTCTAGCGCCTGCAATTCTAAATGGGGATTATTTCGTAAGAATTCCTCTAATCTACTTTCTAAAAAACGGTTGATATCATCAAATAACCCCACAGCAGGGACTCCTTAATTCAGCTTGGTCATTATTCATTGGTCATCGGTCAGTGATAATTGTTAATTGTTCAAAACTTTTGCCCAACGTAAACAGATTTTACTTCTCCATTACGCTTGATAATTGCTTCCTGCTCGGCAACAGCAACTAAAGTCCAATTGCTGTCGCCAATAGTTTGACCTTGATAAATTCTTTGAGTGACACCTTTAATTTCAATTAAGGCAGCAGGACGCTTTGTGCGCTCTACTAATCCAACTAATGTAAATTTATTTGCTGGTGTTGTTGGTATCCAGCTTTTTGATAGTGATGTATTTGTTGGTGGTGGGGCTACTGCTGGAAGAGATCCCGCGACTCGTGGTAGTGGGGGAGGCTGTTTAATAGATCCAGTAGCCGCCCGTGCTTGTGGGGAGGATGGGATAACAGTGGATGAAGGTGCTACAGTGGTTGATGCTTGTGGCGGGTAGACGGGAATGTATACTTTCTCGATTACTTTTGTGGTTCTGCTAGGAACTGTAGCAACATTAGGATTAGCAGATATTTGAGATTGGTTAGAATTTTCCTGGGTAGCTGTTGATTGCTGTTTGCTTGCTTGAGCTTTGCGATCAATTGTTAAGAGCGATCGCTCCATATATTCTATAAACTTAGCATCTGACTGTGAGATTTGAGGCTGAGTACTTGCCGCAGTATTATACTGCTGCCCGAATTGTAAGTTTAACTTTTTCTCGCTAACTAACCATAAAACTGCATATGCTAACAAAGATGCAAAGCTTAAACTTAAGAGGATTTTCTCAAACCAATTACCATACCTAGCATTCTTAGGGTCGCTGGTATTTTTTTCCTCAGTATTTGATTTTCTAGTTAGAGATTGCGGTGCAGCATTGGATATACCATCCTGTTCCTGTGTTACCTGTGCTACCTGTGTTTTCTGCTGTTCATCAGGTGTCACAGCCGTTTCTGGTACTGACATTTCAGGCATTTTCAGAGCCTGCAAAGAAACATATTCTGGTTGTGCTGTTTCCGTAGAAAACTTACTGCCACCATCCAGAATCCGGTCAATCTCTGAAAACAACTCATCCATTAATTGATCTGCATGATCCTCAACAGATGAGCGTTCTAGAGGAATTTTATCTGAATAAGGCTCTGAAGTTTGCTTGTTGGTTTGGACATCCTGAGACATAGGTTGCTCACTAATCGGCTACAGAATTAAGGATACTTTTAAAAACAAATTAGTATTAGCTACAGCCAATACTAATTGTTAATTGACTAATTAATTGTTAAATTAAGCCAACACTCCTGAAACTTCCGATGACTTTTGGCGATAGCGCAGTTCTAAATACACCAGTAAAGCATTAATGTCGGCTGGGTTAACACCGCCAATTCTACCAGCTTGACCCACTGTAAGTGGCTTAACTTTAGCCAGCTTTTCACGGGCTTCTTTAGATAGGGTATCAATTAGTGCGTAATCTAGGTCTGGTGGCAGTTGTCGGTTAGTTTGGCGGCTAACTAGGTCAATCTGGTTTTGCTGCCGTTGCAGATATCCATAATATTTGATTTCTATTTCCGCGCCTTCTTTTTCAACCGAGTTAAGGGCAGGGTTCCCTAGTCCATGACGTTCTAGGTCAATGTAATGCACGCCAGGGCGACGCAGCAATTCAGTTAGTGTAATTGATCCTTTGATTACTTGTTGAGTATCAGATGCGATCGCAATTCCTATTTCCTCATGTTCCTTAATTCGTGTCGTGTGCAGCCGTTCTTTTTCTGCAACGATATTTTCTTGCTTACTGGTAAACAATTCCCAGCGACGGTCATCAATTAACCCTATTTCCCGACCTACAGGCGTTAAACGTTGATCCGCATTATCAGAACGCAATAATAACCGATACTCAGAACGGCTAGTCAGCATCCGGTAAGGTTCCCGTAAATCTTTAGTACACAAGTCATCAACCAATGTACCAAGATAACTTTGCTCACGCGGGAAAATAATCATTTCTTGACCACGCGCAAACCTAGCAGCATTAATACCTGCTACCAGTCCTTGTGCTGCTGCTTCTTCATATCCAGTTGTACCGTTAATTTGCCCAGCGCAAAATAAACCCTCAACTTTTTTAGTCATCAGTGTGGGATAACACTGAGTTGCGGGTAAATAATCATATTCAACTGCATAAGCTGGACGTAACATCTCACAGTTTTCTAAACCAGGGAGACTACGCAGCATTTGCAGTTGTAAATTTTCTGGTAGTCCTGTCGAAAAACCTTGGATATAAAGTTCTGGAATATCGCGCCCTTCCGGTTCGATAAAAATTTGGTGGCTTTCCTTATCGGCAAAACGCACAATTTTATCTTCAATACTAGGGCAATAACGTGGCCCTTTCGCATCCACCCAACCGCCATAAACTGGGGACAAGTGCAAATTTTCCCTAATTAAGCGATGAGTTTCCGCAGTTGTGCGGGTGAGATAACAAGGTAGTTGTTCCCTTTCTACCCAAACTTCAGGGTCGAAACTAAACCAGCGTACCTGTTCATCCCCTGGTTGCGGTTCCATCTGACTATAATCTACAGACCGCTTATCTACCCGCGCTGGAGTTCCGGTTTTCAGTCTTCCTGTTTCAAAACCTAATTTATTCAGGGTTTCCGTTAATCCTACCGCAGCAAATTCACCCGCGCGTCCTGCTGCCATTGATTTATTACCAACCCAGATACGCCCACCGAGGAATGTACCAGTTGTTAAAATGACCGCTTTACATTGAAACGCGACACCGAAATAAGTTTGCACGCCAATTACTTCATCATTAGCGCCCAAAACTAAATCTGTCACCATGCTTTCGCGAATTGTCAAATTCTCCTGATTTTCGACAATCCCTTTCATCACCGCCGCATATTCGCGTTTATCCGTCTGCGCCCGTAACGCCCAAACTGCTGGCCCCCGTGAGGAGTTTAGCACTCGTTTCTGGAGGTAAGTGCGATCGCTCACTTTACCTATTTCCCCTCCCAGCGCATCAACTTCATGGGTCAACTGGGACTTAGCAGGGCCACCAACCGCAGGGTTACAAGGTTGCCAAGCAATTTTATCTAAATTCAGGGTAAGTAGCAGAGTACGGCAGCCAAGCCGTGCTGTGGCTAGTGCTGCTTCACAACCAGCGTGTCCAGCACCAACTACAACAACATCAAAAGCGTCTAGAAATTCTACGGGCGTTTGCAGGGTCATATTCAACGTATGAGTAACAAGGACTCATATTTAATTTTAGCGGTAACAATTGTTGATTTTAAAAATTACTAAAAAGTAGCGATCGCCTTTGACTCTTATTTTTTTTTTATAAAAGCTGTTGAAATTCTTCAATCGTTAATCCAGCATCCCTAACAATACCTGCCCTTGGATAAGCATTAATAGGGTTAGCTCTAGGAATAGTGATTACTCCTTGGAAGCTTAGGCATAATTATCCTACTTCTACATAACGGGATTCTTCATTTTTTGTTAATTCATCAACAGTATCAAGATAAGATTGAATAGCATCTTTGATATTTTCTAACGCTTCTGCTTCTGTTTCTCCTTGCGACCAGCAACCAGGTAAAGCAGGACACCAAACGGCATATCCTTCCTCACTTTGCTTTAATTTGACCTTGTATTGCATGGCTTGATTCTAATGGATTTTATTTTTACCTTTGCGTCCTACCCTGCGGGAAGCCTACGGCTAATGCGTTAATCTTTGCGATCTTTGCCTTTAAAAACAAAATTATGCTTTTAAAAAGCGATCTTTACTTGAGTTAATTAATTTATTCTTGTAAATCACACAATTCTTTTGGCAGATTTGGCGTACTTCGCTGCAAAAACTCTGCTTCTTCCTGAGTTAATTTTTGCTTTTCGGCTGGAATTTCCCACTGTCCGCGACATAAACTATAAAGGTCGTTGCCTATTATTTCTGAATTATCAGTAGAACCTGGAATTAACTCTTGTTTAGAAGTCAACGCAGTAGCGATCGCATGCAGTGTATATGGTGCTGGTTCGGAAGGTCTAATCGCCCGATAAATATTTTCTTCTAAACGTTTAATAGTGTGATCCGAACCAACACCTGATTCCCCTGCAAATTGTCGGCGACTCCAGCATTTAACAGCACGGGTTTTTAAGATGAGGTATGCCAAAGTTCTCAAACCTTCATCCGTATAGATTCTTTGCACAATCTTTCCTGTCTGAGCTTTCATCACCGTTTTCACTTTAGGCGTTCTACGTAAAATTTAGCACTCTCAGACATCACTCCTATTACACGCCTCGCTTGACATCACCACCTTTGAGAGTATTTTTAACTAAAACCCAAGACCGAAAACTATTGGGATTAAGTAAATGTGCGACAGTTTCTCAAAAAGTAAAAGAGCGCTCTACTATAATTAGGCTCTCAGCTATAGGCTGGAAAGTTGAAAAAATTGCAGCTAACCCCTATGCAGTACAAATACATTTGTACTAATTTTTCTTGCTCGATCGCACTACATTCCAGCCTCAATAAAACTTAATACAGTGTCGATTACTTTTGTCCGACTACTTACACCTAGCTAATGTATGGCTTGAACTTTGTTCAAGCCATACATTAGCTAAATCCAGTTTCATCCTAAAACAAAACCTGTAAATTTGCTGGTTCTGGCTTGGACTATATAACCTGCTAACTTTTTTTGAATTTTGAATGCTGCTCTTTTATCAGTATTTTGCTTATTCTTTAAACTATACTTATACTTAATGTCGAGCAGCTTAACAAAAAACAAAGCCTTTCATACATCGGTAATACGAGGCTTTATTTTTAAATTTATAGAACCTGGCACAGAGCGATTGTCCCGTGGGGCGACCCCCAAAGTATCGTAGCCGCTGAGGCGTTTCACAACCGAGTTCGAGAAGGGATCGGAGTGGTACCACCGCGCAATGAGCACCAGGAAAGAAGTTGAGGAAAAG